>DATJYI010000099.1:0-5076 GCA_035499635.1 Nitrospiria bacterium
GGGCCGGACGACGATGTGGGACGGCGTGCGCAACTATCAGGCGAGAAATTTTTTGCGCGACGCGTTTGCGGTCGGCGACGGTGTGTTGTTCTACCACAGCAGCGCCGAGCCGCCAGGCATTGCGGGGGAGGCGACGGTGGCGCGGGCGGGTTATCCGGATCCCACGGCGTTCGACCGGCGGGACGTGCATTACGATCCGAAGAGCAATCCGGCCCAACCGACCTGGTACGCGGTTGACGTGACGTTCGTTCGCGCCTGCCGGCCGCTCATCACACTGGACCGGTTGCGGCGGATGAAAGCCCTGCGCGCGATGCTCGTGCTCCGGCGGGGGATGCGGCTGTCGGTCCAGCCGGTGACGGCGGCTGAATGGCGGGCGATCATGAAACTGCCGGAGTGGGACGGTCCGGCTGGAGTATAATAGGGACAGTTTGAGGGGACATGCCGAAGAGCCGGGGCGTCATAACCATGGCCGGTGTTGCCGGGAGACCGCTACCGCTAGCCATTGTCCTGAATGAGGGAATGAGCTGATGACCACCAAAGTGACGATTATCGAAGACGATCCGGACATCGCCGGCCTGGTCGAGCATTATCTGGCGGCCGAAGGCTTCAAGGTCGGTCACGCCAGGGACGGCGCAGAAGGGCTCAAGCGGGTGAAGGCGTCGCCGCCGGATTTGCTGATTCTCGATCTGATGTTGCCGGGGCTGGACGGACTGGACGTCTGCAAGGCGCTCAGGGCGGCGCCGGCGACCGCATCGTTGCCGATTCTGATGCTGACCGCCAAGGGGGAGGAGTCGGACAAGGTGATCGGCCTGGAGCTGGGCGCCGATGACTATCTGACCAAACCCTTCAGTCCCAAGGAGTTGGTCGCGCGGGTCAAATCACTGCTCCGCCGGAAGGCGCGACAGGAGCCGGCCGTGCCGGTCTACACGTATAAAGATCTCCGGCTCGATCAGGAACGGCACGAGGTGACCTTCAAGGGAAAGGACGTCCAGCTCACCGCCAAGGAATTTGCGCTGCTCCAGCAGTTGCTGGAAAATCCGGGCCGGGTGCTGACGCGCCAGACGCTGCTGGACCGGGTCTGGGGCTATCAATCCGATGTCACGACCCGGACGGTCGACGTGCACATTCGGCGGCTCCGGGAGAAAATTCCCATGCTGACCGACATGATCGTGACCGTCAAATCGCTCGGCTATAAATTGAAAGACATCAGGTAAGCGTTTGTGCGGGCGACCCTGCACCGGACCTTTGCGCTGGCCTTCGCGGCGGTTGCCTGCCTGGCCGTTGTTCTGGGATGGGCCGCCGCCTCCTGGTTCGGTCACCCCGTTCTGATCGTGCCGCTCGCGGCGCTGGTGTCGATTCCGCTGGCCTGGCTGGCCGGTCTGCTCCTCTCCCGCCGCATCACCCAGCCGCTTCAGGAACTCACCGAGGCCGTGCGCAGCGCGGCGCGGGGAGAACGGCCTCCGCAGGTTGATCTCGATGAATGGGAGGAGACCGCATCGGTCGGGCCGGCACTGACCCAGCTGGCGGAGCAATGGCACTCCACCATCGCAGAAATCTCAGCCGATCGGTCGCGTCTTCGGGCCGTGCTGGCCAGCATGGTCGAAGGCGTGCTGGTGCTCGACCGGCAGGGGCGGATTTTGATGATGAATGAGGCGCTGCAGCAGATGCTGCCCGGCGCGGACGCGTCGGCCGTCGGCCGGCCGTACATTGAAGTGATCCGGCACCATCCCCTCAATGAATTTGTCGGGACGGTGCTTGAGGGGGGTGAGGGGCGCCGGGAAATCACCTTGCGCGTGCCGGAGGAACGGACCTTCATGATGCAGGCGTCAATCGCCAAACCGGACGGCGAACCGGGCGTGGCGGCGGTGTTGGTCTTTCATGACATCACCGAGTTGAAGCGGCTGGAGCGCGTCAGGAAGGACTTTGTCGCCAATGCCTCCCACGAATTGAAAACCCCGCTCACGTCGATTGCCGGCTACGTGGAAGCGCTCGTGGACGGGGCGAAGGACGACCCCGCGACCTGCGCCCAGTTTCTGGGCATCATCCAGAAGCACACGCAAATCCTCAAGACGATTCTGTCCGACCTGCTGCAACTGTCGACGATCGAGTCGGGCGTCTACCGGTGGAAGCGGGAGGAGGTGGCCATCAATGAGCTGCTGGAACGGGCGGCTCGCCTCCTCCGGCCCCTGGCGGAACGGAAGCGCCAGCAATTGAATTTGCAGCCTTGCGAGCCGACGCTCACGATCCAGGGCGATCAGGCCCGGCTCACCGAGGCGTTGACCAATCTGCTGGACAACGCGATCAAATATACGCCGGAGGGCGGTTCGGTCACCATCGGAGCGGCGCCGGAGGCCGGCGGCGTGCGGATCGACGTCGCCGACACCGGCATCGGCATTCCTCCCATGGAGCAGTCCCGGGTATTCGAGCGGTTCTACCGGGTCGACCGCGCCCGGACGCGGGAACAGGCCGGGACCGGACTGGGCCTGTCGATCATCAAGCATATCGTCGAAGCGCACGGCGGCCGCGTCGCCGTGGTCAGCGTGGTCGGCCGCGGATCGACCTTTTCGATCTTCCTGCCCGCCCGCCCCGCTTTTTCCTGATCCTCCCGTTCGCCGGCTCCGACGCGATCCCCGATTGCTCCTGCAATCAGAAATCCTTCCGATTGCGAACGTCATATGCGGACGGCCGTGCCGTCCGGCGAGATCCTCATGCGCTTCGACGCCAGGATGATTTAACCCAGAATTAAGGTGAAGTTGAGGAAGGGGATACACCGATGACATAAAGTGACGTCTCCGATGCATTGCCGTCGCTGTCATGGGTTGATGGTGAGGGACCGGTTTCTTGACTCCGATGAAGAGGGCGGGCTCCTGACCTTTTGGGGCTGGCGGTGCATCTGCTGCGGGGAGATCATCGATCCCGTCATCCTGGCCAACCGCGCGAATCCGCCCGTGCCGCGCAAACGGCAACCGCGGTTTCCCCGTCCGGATCTTGCCGTCGCGCCGGTACCGATGGAACTGGTCGAGATGTGGTGAGTTTTCATCGCCGGGGCCCCATTCTCAACATGTTATTCACATCGGCCGTCAGAAAATTTAACACAATCCTGAGGTGGTCTTGAGTCACGCGTTATACGGAGTTGGCCATACTACGCCTCGTCACGCTGTGTGTAGTCATTCAGCAACTCTCTATTTATCTAAATGATGTGGTTCGCCGTCGCGGAACATTTTACGGTTTGTTGAGTCGGTCTTGAGTATTTCGTAATGAGGGTGCGGATACACTGGATCCCGTTATCACAATCATTTTGACCGTGAAAGGAGGGCAACACGGCATCATGCAGTCTCCAGCCAAGTAACACATTTCATGAAGCGTTTAGTGAGGGAAGTCACCGTCGTAACCACAACGGAGGAGTAACAATGAATGTAATCAAGGGTATGAAGAAGGCGGCCGTCATCGCTGCCGGTGCGGTGGTCCTGGGTGGTGCGTTGCTGTCCGGGAATGCCCAGGCCTTGACGATCAACAGCGGCGATCTGTTCCTGGCGCTCTATGGCAATAACAATGAATATATCATCGACCTCGGCAATGACACCAACCTGCTGGAATCGGGGACGAATCACCCGTATCAAATCCCCTGGGGCAGCGATTCCGGAAGTCTGGAGTCCCAGTTGACCGCCTGCACCGCCGGTCAGAACTGCCCACCCAATCCCATCTCATGGGAGATCGTCGGCGGAATCCCGGGTACCGGCCCGACAACGGATTTCCTCTACGCCGGCTCGGATATGAACGCGGCCGACAAGAAGGCTTCGGGAACCGTGTCGGTGGCCGCTTCGTTCGGGGCGGAGAACGCATGGGTGAACCAAATCTCCACCGCGTCTCCCTACACGCCCGGCGGCAATGATTTGCTGCTGTCCAAGGGTGATGCCAATTCGTTCACCAGCGTGTTTTCCCTTGGCGGGACGTTGGCGGGCGGCTTTCCGGGCGGCATGGAGGGTCAAGTCGGACAGGAGCTGTTCCTGATCAAAGGCAAGCAGGCCGGCAGCGTGCTCACGGACGTGGGAACCGCCAGTCTGGTCATGGGCAGCAGCCTGGATCTGACCATCTGCGGCGTGGGCAGCGATGCCTGCACGGTCGGTCAACCTCCGATACCTATCCCGGCGTCGGTTGTGCTCTTTGCGACGGGGTTGGTCGGCCTGGTGGGTATGGCACGGCGCGGCAGAGTGATGCTGTCGTAGTCCGAGTGACGCAAGCGATAACAACGTTCGATCAGACAAACACGCATCCTAATAACTAGGAGGAAGTTATGAACTATCGAAAGATGATTGCGCCGGCGGTGGTGATCGCCGGTCTTTGCGGACTCGGCGTCTCGCCGGCCTTCGCGGAGGATACCAGTCCCGTCGAGCAGTGCCCGGGTGAACCCTCAAGCTGTGTGAGACTGAACGGCGGAGGCTCGTCAGCGGCCACCCCGTTTATGAACGAGGTGCCGTTGGTGATCCTGGATCAGGGGAATGCGGGCGGGACGCTTCATTACCCCGTCCACTACCTCAGCACTAACGGAAAACGGGCCACCTGGACCGGAACCCGGGGCGGCGGTGTCACGCCGACGATCATCCGGTATGAGGCCACCGGATCGGCAGACGGCATCCAAAAGCTGCAGCATCCGGTCGCCGATTCGGGGTCGTTCATGACCTATGTCGATCACAGCAGCCCCGGCACCACCTGCGACGCGCCGCTGTTTCTGACCAACCCGGTGAACGGCAAGAAGTACTTTGAGTACAGGAATTGCACTGCGACCGTCCAGTACGGGATGACGATGGGCATGTCGGACGTCAATGGCAGCTCGTTCCATCAGTCCTCGCCCGGTCCAACCGGCACCATCATCAAGAACCCGCTCAGCATGACCGGCCTGAAAAGCACGCAGGTGGCGCAGATTCCGTGGACGATCGTGTTGGGCGCTGCTGTTCAGAAAGTGGTAAACGGAGTACATCAAAACGTCCAGAACCTGACCCGAACGCAGGTCGAGGAGATCTTCAGCGGCATCGCCTATGATTGGACGCAGCTGGGGCTGGTGGTGGTCGATTCCAG
>DATJYI010000100.1:0-5935 GCA_035499635.1 Nitrospiria bacterium
ATCCCGCTAAGGCGCGCGGCGCCCATCGTCACCCGCCGCCGCACCCTTTCCCATGACAGCCCACGACGGCGACCGGTTGGTCATCGACCTGGAGACCCAGCATTCGTTCGAGGAAGTCGGCGGGCGGGACCGGCTGGACGCCTTGAAGGTGTCGGTGCTCGGCCTCTACTCCTACGCGGCCGATCAATTCCGGATCTACCGGGAGTCGGAACTGGAGGCGCTGGAGCCTCTTTTCAACCGCGCCTCGCTGATCATCGGCTTCAACCTCCGGCGGTTCGACTATCCCGTCCTCGCGCCCTATCTGCCGATGCCCTTCGACCGGTTGCCGACGCTCGATCTGCTGGAGGAGGTCACCAACGCCCTCGGCCACCGCGTCAGCCTGGACAGCCTCGCCGACGCCACGCTCGGCGCCAGAAAAACCGGGCACGGTCTGGACGCCATTAAATATTTCCGTGCGGGGGAATTCGAGCGGTTGAGCGACTACTGCCTGACCGACGTGCGGCTGACGAGGGACTTGTATGAATTCGGCGCGCAACACGGCGAGCTCTATTACAGCAAGGCCGGCCAGCGTCAGCGCGTTCCCGTCGCCTGGGGGGCGCTGTTATAAAGTACGGGCAGATTTAAACCTGCCCCTACATCCCGCCGCGCTTAATGGCGTCGGCCACGCGCACGACCCGCACCATTTCGGCCACGTCGTGCACGCGCACCATATGCGCGCCGTGCAGGACCGCCGCCGTCACCGCTGCCGCCGTTCCTTCCGCCCGCCGGCCGACCGGCTGGCCGGTCAAGACACCCACAAACGACTTCCGCGACGGGCCGACCAAAATCGGCAGGTTCAAAGGGGCAAGCAGGTCCAGCCGCCGAAGTATCTCCAGGTTATGGGCGAGCGTTTTGCCAAATCCGATCCCGGGATCGATGAGCAGTCGTTGCCGGTCGATGCCGGCGGCGACGGCCGCGGCGATTCGACCGCGAAAAAAGCGGATCAGTTCGTCCATCAGCGCGCGATAGCGGGGGCGCCGCTGCATGGTCGCGGGCGTGCCCCGCATGTGCATCAGCACGACGGGCACGCCCGCTTGGGCCGCCACTCCGGCCATCGCCGGATCGCCCCTGAGCGCGGTGACGTCATTGATCATCGCCGCGCCGGACTCAATGGCCCGCCGGGCAACCTCCGCCTTCGACGTATCAATCGAAATCGGCAGGCGGCAGCGCGCCGCCACCTTCTCGATCACCGGGATCACGCGGCGCAGCTCCTCATCGAGCGACACGGGGGGCGCCCCGGGCCGGGTTGATTCCCCTCCGACGTCGATCACATCGGCGCCCGCCTCCGCCATCGCTTCCGCGTGGGCCAGCGCGCGCGCTGGGCGCAGATAGCGGCCGCCGTCGGAGAAGGAATCGGGCGTCACGTTCAGCACGCCCATGACGTGGGTGCGCGCGGAGAGATCGAGCCGCCATAAGCCCCATTGCAGCCGATACATGGGAGAGGGGTAAGGATTAGCGATGAGAAAGCGGGTTAAGGATGAAGGGGTGACTCGTCTTACCCCCTTAATCCGCCTTGCCTCTTATTCGTGAATACCAATTGTCTTATGACGGGGACGGCGCCGCGGCCGCCTGCTGGATAATCTGCTCGATTTCGGGCCCCTCGAGCGATTCGCGCTCCAGCAGCGCCTCGGCGATCGCCTTGAGGGCCTTCATATTGGTCTGGATGATCGTCTTGGCCCGCTCATAATTCTCCATCACCAGCCGTTTGACCTCATTGTCGATCTCGATCGCTGTGTGTTCGCTGTAGTCGCGGTGCTGCGAGATCTCCCGTCCAAGGAAAATCTCCTGCTCCTTTTTGCCGAAGGTCAGGGGCCCGAGCTTTTCGCTCATCCCCCATTCACAGACCATCTTGCGGGCCAAGTCGGTGGCTTTCTCGATGTCGTTGCCCGCCCCCGTCGTCATGAAATTGAGCACCAGCTCTTCGGCAACACGCCCGCCCATCAGGATGGCGATGTTGTTGTAGAGAAAATCCTTCGGGTAGGTGTAGCGGTCGTCGACCGGCAGCTGCATCGTCAACCCCAGCGCGCGGCCGCGCGGGATGATCGTCACCTTGTGGACCGGATCGGTCCCCGGCAGCATCTTGGCCACCAGCGCGTGACCCGCCTCGTGAAAGGCCGTGGTGCGCCGTTCATGCTCGCTGATGATCACGCTCCGGCGCTCCGCTCCCATCAGGACCTTGTCCTTCGCCGATTCAAAATCCTTCATCTCGACCGCCTTCTTTCCGTGGCGGGCGGCCAGCAGCGCCGCTTCATTGACGAGATTTTCCAGATCCGCCCCGGCAAACCCCGGCGTGCCCCGCGCGATCACGTCCAACGACACGTCGCCAGCAATGGGCACCTTCTTCGTATGAACTTTGAGAATTTCCACCCGCCCCTTCAGATCGGGCCGGTTGACCACCACCTGCCGGTCGAACCGGCCGGGACGCAGCAGCGCCGGATCGATGACGTCGGGCCGGTTGGTCGCCGCGATCAGGATGACCCCCTCGGTCGTGTCGAACCCGTCCATTTCGACCAGCAGCTGGTTGAGCGTCTGCTCCCGTTCATCGTGGCCGCCGCCCAGACCCGCGCCGCGTAAACGGCCGACGGCGTCGATTTCATCGATGAAGATGATGCAGGGGGCGTGCTTCTTCCCCTGCTCGAACAGGTCGCGCACGCGGCTGGCGCCGACGCCGACGAACATTTCCACGAAATCGGAGCCGCTGATGCTGAAGAAGGGGACGCCCGCCTCGCCGGCGATCGCCTTGGCCAGGAGCGTCTTGCCCGTGCCCGGCGGGCCCACGATCAGCACCCCCTTGGGGATACGGCCGCCCAGCTTCTGGAATTTCGGCGGGTCCTTCAGAAAATCGATGATCTCGGAGACCTCCTGCTTGGCCTCCTCCACGCCCGCGACGTCGGCGAAGGTGATCTTTTTCCGGTCTTCCGAGAGCAGCCTGGCCCGGCTCTTGCCGAACGAGAGCGCGCGATTGCCGCCCACCTGCATCTGGCGCATGAAGAAGATCCACAATCCGATGAAGAGGAGAAACGGCGCCCAACTGACCAGGAAGGTGATGTACCACGGATTCTCATCCGGCGGCTTGACCACAATCTCCGTGTTGTGATCCCGCATGATCTGCACCAGATTCGGATAATCGGCCGCGTAGGTGGAGAAGTGCTGGCCGTCACGCATGATGCCCTGGATCCGGTGCTCCTTGATCGTGACCTCCTTCACGTCGCCGTGCTCCAGACGGTTCATGAAATCGCTGAAGACGAGCTCGTTCTCCGCCTGGTGCGTCGGCAGATTGAAAAAGTTGAACAACACCACCATAAAAATCAGCCCCACCACCCAGAGGGCAAGGTTTTTCATCTTGGGATTCATCGCATCACAGCCTCAATGCCGGGGAAGTGCTTCGAACGGGCCGCCTTCAGGCAGCCCGTAGGGCTACTATATCATAGCCCCCACTCGGCGCGCCACAGCGAGGCGCGCCCGACGTGCACGACGCTTACTCGGCCTGCAGTTGATCCAACACCGCCAGGTAGGGCAGATTCCGGTAATTGTTCTTGTAGTCGAGACCGAAGCCGACGACGTACTTGTTTGGAATGGTAAATCCCACGTAGTCAAGCTTCACATCCACCTTCCGGCGGGAGGGCTTGTCCAGCATGGCACAGATTTTGAGCGACACGGGCTTGCGCCCCATCAGCCGTTTCATCAGCGATTTGACCGTCAGGCCTGAATCAACGATATCTTCCACCAGCAGCACGTGGCGGCCGGTGATCTCGACCGTCAGGTCGGAGATCATCTTGATCCGTTTCTTCCCCTCCGCGCTCGAGCCGCCGCTGGTTACTACCAGAAAGTCGACCGTCAGGGGGATCGAAATGGCCCGGGCCAAATCCGCGTAGAAAGCAAAGGCCCCTTTGAGCAGGCCGACCAGGACCAGATCCTTGCCCACGTAGTCGTTGGAGATCTGGTGGCCCAATTTACGAATCCGCCGCTGCAGATCAACCGGATTAATCAAAGGCTTGCCGAATAGCCGTTGTTCCATTCGTTATTTTCCCCCCACCCGTGCCGTCCGGATCGACGGCCGGTTCACCCGCTTCAGATCGATCGTCGTTTCAGTCATCCTGACGGTCACGCCGCCGCGAAGCATCACGGTGCGCGGCGCCAGCCGGTCCAGACCGCGCAGCACCTCGTCACAAGCCTTCAAGGAGCCGGCCGGGCCGCCGGCCAGCACCCGCAGCGCGCGGCGCAGCCACCACCGTTGTACGGCGGCCGGCAACCGGCCGATGACGCCACGATCGAAGATCAACCGGCCCGGTTCGGCAGCCAGCAGCCCCTCCCGCCAGTGGCCCGCCAGCAAATCGTCCACCAGCTGTCGCTCCTCCGCCATGAGGCGGGCGGTGGCTGCCAGCCGGCTGACGATCGCCGGATTATAGTCACGAGCCAGGAGAGGCAGCAACTCGGCCCGGATTCGGTTTCGCGTGTAGTGCCGATCCTCATTCGACCGGTCCAGACGAAAGGAGCGTTCACGCCGGGTCAAATATTCAATCACCGCCTCGCGCGTCACCCGCAGCAGCGGCCGCACGATCCGCCCATCGCGGACCAGCGGCATGCCGGCCAGCCCGTCCGGTCCGCTACCCCGCAACAGTCGCAGGAGCAGCGTTTCCGCCTGATCGTTGGCCGTGTGGGCCACGGCGATCCACGCCGCGCCGATTCGATCCGCCGTCTCCTTCAAGAACCGATAACGGCATTCCCTTGCGGCCGCCTGCAGCGACAGTTTCAACCGGACCGCCTCGCGTTTGGCGTCGATCCGTCCGATCGTCGCCGGCCAGCCGTAGTCCCGCGCCCGCCCCTGGACAAACTCGGCGTCTTCGTCGGCCGCCGCCCCGCGCAGGCCGTGGTGCAGATGGGCCAGGTGCAGCTGGCCGGCAAACCGTCCCGACCGCTTGCCGGATTGCTTGATTCCGGCCCGCCCCGTCGCCCGTTGATCATCGGGCTGCCAGCCGACCAGGCGCGACAGCGCGTCCACCAGACAGATCGAATCGGGTCCGCCCGATACGGCGACCAAGACCGTCTGGATCGGCGTCGCACCGGCCGGGCAGAGATCCAATTCGCTCAGTGTGGACGCCACCGCAGCCAGGACCGGCTCATGTCGACCCATTGCGTTCCCCCGTCTGTTGCATCAGAGCCCCATGCGCCGGCCGCCCCGCGCGGTCCGGTCTCTCACGGCCAGCTCGCGATGGATCGCTTCAATGTCCATCGCGATTTGCGCCTTCAGTTCGGCGGCAGATTCGAAGGCCCGTTCTTCACGAATCCGGGCCACGAAGGCCACCTCAAGCGCCTGACCGTATAGGGAGCCCGATCCCGGATAGTCCAGCAGATGCACTTCCATCACCCGCTCCGTCTCATGAAACGTCGGACGGATTCCCACGTTGATCGCGCCCTCATAGACGGTGTCGGCGGGCGACCGTCCGCTCCCCGCCTTCCCGCGGCTTCCCCGATCACCCGACAGCGACACCCAACCGGCATAGACGCCGTCTGCCGGCAACAACTGATCGGCTGGGCGGAGATTGGCGGTCGGAAAGCCCAATTGTTCACCACGCCCGCGCCCGCTGACCACCTCACCCAGCATCACGTAGGGACGACCCAGCAACCGCGCCGCCCCGGCCATTTCACCCTGCTCGATCAACTGGCGGATCACCGACGAGCTGACCACCCGGCCGTCCAGGACCACCGGCGGCTGGATGGAGACCGCAAACCCAGCCGTCTCGCCCAGGTTTTTCAGAAGCGCAGGGCGCCCCGCACGATTTTTGCCGAAACTGAAATTCTCTCCAACGCAGACCTCGGCCGCCCGCAGCCGGTCGACCAGCACCTTGTGGACAAAATCGGCCGGACTCTGCTCGGCAAATTCCCGCGTGAACTT
>DATJYI010000101.1:0-7087 GCA_035499635.1 Nitrospiria bacterium
CCCTCCTGGTAGACGAGTTGCGACGGGTGTCCGGCGATCCGCAGATGGAGTTGACCTTCCAAATTCAATCTTCATTGGCCACGGCTCAACCGACACAGGCTGATGGGAAAAAAATTGAGAGGCGTCAAAACTCACGGCTCAGCGATCGGTATACCTTTCATACGTTCGTCGTTGGATCGGGAAATCAATTCGCACACGCCGCGTCGCGCAAGGTTGCCGAGCAACCTGGTGTGGCCTACAATCCCTTGTTTCTCTATGGCGGGGTGGGATTGGGCAAGACCCACTTGCTTAATGCCATCGGCAATTACATCATCACCCAGTCCGCGACGACAAAAGTCTGTTACATCTCGGCGGAACAATTCACCAATGAGGTCATCAACTCGATACGATATGACAAAACCAGCGAATTCAGAAACCGCTACCGCAATGTCGACGTCCTGCTGATCGACGATATTCAGTTTATCGCGGGGAAAGAACGCACCCAAGAGGAATTTTTTCACACCTTTAACAGCTTGTACGAAATGAACAAGCAGATCGTGATCTCAAGTGACCGGTCGGCCAAGGAGATGTCCGATATCGAAGAACGGTTGCGGTCACGATTTGAAATGGGGTTGACGGCGGACATCCAGCCGCCGGATCTTGAGACGCGTCTGGCCATCTTACGCCGGAAATCTGAGGCCGACCACATCAGCCTGTCGGGAGACGTGGGTCTGTTTCTGGCCACCTACATCAAAAGCAACATTCGTGAGCTTGAGGGGGCGCTCATCCGAATCGGAGCCGTCCGGTCGCTGACGGGTGAAGAAATCACGATTGACATGGCACGGCGGGTCCTGCACGACACGATCAAAGAGGTGCAGCGCGACATTACCGTGGATGAGGTGCAGAAGAAAGTTGCCGAGCGGTTTCACATCAAAATTTCTGAGATCAAATCAAAAAAACGCTCGAAGAACCTCGTTTTCCCCAGACAGATTGCCATGTACTTGTGCCGGGAGCTGACCAAGTTGTCGTTTCCGGAAATCGGCCGCCACTTCGGCGGCAAGGATCATTCGACGGTCATCTACGCCTGCCGACAGATCGACGAGATGAAGCGGCAGGATCAAGGGCTCGAATCACTTTTGACTGCGCTGACCCAAGCACTGAAAGAGTAGGTTTGCCGACGCCGGGAGAGAAAGGGGACGCCGCCATGCAGATAACAATGAAACGTGAAGTGTTGTTTCGCGCCATCCAGCGGGTGCAGGGTGTGGTGGAGCGTCGCAATACGATGCCCATTCTTTCACATGCGCTCATCGAGGCCAAAGGCGCCGAAGTCACCATCTTTGCCACGGATTTGGAGATCGGACTGAGGGGCCGGTATGAGGCGCAGGTGAGCGAACCGGGCCACATCACGGTGTCGGCCCGCAAACTCTATGAGATTGTCAGGGAACTGTCCCATGAGGAGATCCGCCTGGTCAGCGCCGATCATAAAAGCGTCGGTTTGGAAGCGGGCAAGAGTCGCTTTCAGATGATGACGCTTCCGCCGGAAGAGTTTCCGACCATGCCAGCGGTTGAGGGCGCGCTGGAGCTCAACATCGAGGGCGCGGCCATGGGCGAACTGATTCGAAAGACCGTATTTGCCGTCGGTGAAAACGACGCCCGCTATGTGCTCAACGGCACGCTGCTGACCACCGCTTCGGTCAACGGCAAACAAATGTTGCGGCTGGTCGGCACCGACGGCCATCGACTGGCGCTGGCCGATCAGGAAGTGACCGGTTCCGGGGGGGCGTCGAAAGCGAAGGGGTTGGGCGAGATCAACGCGATCATCCCCAAGAAGGCGCTGCTGGAAATCAGACGTCTCCTTGAGGAAAAAGCGGACGGGCCTCTGGTCCTCGGTATTGCCAAGAACCAATGCACGGTCCAGCACGAGGGCGTGGTGCTGGTGGCACGATTGATGGAGGGGACCTACCCCAATTATCAGCAGGTCATTCCAAAAGGCGCGACGAAATCGCTGATCGTCAATCGGCAGGCACTGGAGGGCGCCCTGCGGCGCGTGGCGCTGCTGGCCCGTGAAAAAACCAACGCCGTCAAGTGGGACCTGTCCAGCGGCCGTCTGGTGCTCACCGCCAGCAATCCCGATCTAGGTGAGGCGCAGGAGGAGCTGGCCGTGACCTATTCGGGCGAGGGCGTAACGACCGGGTTCAATGCGCGCTACCTGCTCGATGCGCTGAGCGTGGTGAATACCGAAGAGATGGTCATGGATTTGAAGGACGCCCTGAGCCCCTGCGTCATTCGCGAGCACAACGGAGGCAGTTCGCTCTGCGTGGTCATGCCGATGCGCATTTAAGCGACGCGCCTGATGATCCAGCCCACCGCCAAAACCTACGACGCCGACGCGATCAAAGTCCTTGAAGGACTCGAAGCCGTCCGCAAACGGCCGGCCATGTACATCGGCAGCACGGGCGTCGACGGACTGCACCACCTGCTCAAGGAGGTGGTCGACAATTCGGTCGACGAGGCGATGGCCGGCTTCTGTGACCAGATCGAAGTCGTCATCCACTTAGATAACAGCGTGACCGTGATCGACAACGGGCGCGGAATACCGACCGAGACACACCCGACCCAGAAACGGTCGGCCGCCGAGGTGGTGCTGACGGTCCTGCACGCGGGAGGCAAATTCGACAACGACGCCTATTCCGTCTCGGGCGGTCTGCACGGTGTGGGCATTTCGGTCGTCAACGCCCTGTCGGAATGGCTGGAAATGGAAATCCGCCAGCACGGCAGTGTCTGGCGGCAGCGGTACGAACGGGGGAAACCGACGGCGCCGCTGAAGGCGACGGGCAAGACGGCCAAGCACGGCACCACCATCACCTTCAAACCCGATCCCCAGGTGTTTGAGACGACCGAATTCAGCTTCGATCAAATCGCACAGCGGTTGCGGGAACAAGCCTTTCTCAACCGCGGGCTGACGATCGCACTCAAGGACGAGCGGTCGGGCAAAGAGCAGCATTTCTCCTACAAGGGCGGGATCGTCTCATTTGTCGAGCATTTGAACGAAAACAAGTCGCCGCTGCACGAACCGATCTATATCCAGAAGCAGAAAGACCGGCTGCAGCTCGAGGTCGCGCTGCAATACAACGACGGGTTCGCAGAGAACATCTTTTCCTTTGCCAATACGATCAACACGCGTGAAGGCGGCACCCACCTGGTGGGGTTCAAAGCGGCGCTCACGCGCACGGTCAACAATTACGCCGCCTCGAACAACCTGCTCAAGAGCGAAACGATCACGGGCGATGACGTCCGGGAGGGACTCACGGCCGTCGTGAGCGTCAAGCTGCCCAATCCTCAGTTCGAAGGGCAGACAAAGACGAAATTGGGCAACACGGACGTGAAGGGCGTCATGGAAGCGGCGGCAAACGAAGCGCTGGGCGCCTATTTCGAGGAGCACCCCGGTGTGGCCCGGCAGATCGTGGAGAAGGCGCTCAACGCCGCGCGTGCGCGTGAGGCGGCCCGTAAGGCGAGAGACCTGGTGCGGCGGAAAGGCGCGCTCGACGGCGCATCGCTGCCGGGCAAGCTGGCCGATTGCCAGGAGCGCGATCCGGGCAAGAGCGAGCTGTTCGTCGTGGAGGGTGACTCGGCCGGCGGCAGCGCCAAACAGGGGCGCGACCGGCGGACGCAGGCGATCCTGCCGCTCAAAGGCAAAATCCTCAACGTGGAAAAGTCGCGGTTCGATAAAATGCTTTCCAGCGAGGAAATCTGCACGCTGATCACCGCGCTGGGAACCGGCATCGGCGCGGATGATTTCAACGTCGACAAGTTGCGCTACCACCGGATCATTCTCATGTGCGACGCCGACACCGACGGCGCCCATATCCGGACGCTCCTCCTCACCTTCTTCTACCGCCAGATGACGCAACTGGTCGAACGTGGCCATATCTACATCGCCCAGCCGCCGCTCTTCAAGGTCAAACGGGGCAAGCACGAGCAATACCTCAAAGACGAGGACGCGCTGAAGGAGTATCTGCTCAACGCGGCGGTTGAAGGAATCCGGCTGTCATCGGAGACGATGGGAGAAGGGCGCACCGGTGAGACGCTCAAACCGCTCCTCCGCAAGTTGATCCGGTACGAGACGCTGCTCAACCGGGCAGCCCATCAAGTGCCGAGTGAGCTGGTGGAGGCGCTGGCGCTCCAGCCGGAGTTGACGCGGGAGCTGTTCACCGATCCGCAGGCGCTCAAAAAGGTGATGGCCACGCTCCAGCGGGACCTGTCCGCCGCCTTCCCCAATCTCTCCGTGACGTTGGACATGGACCAGGATGAAGAGCAGAAGGGACATGTCATCCGGTATACCCTGGTGCAGGACGGGGTCACGCAGCAAGGAATGATTAACGACACGTTGTTGGCCACGGCGGAGGCGAGGGAGCTCCGGCTGGTATCTCCCCTGGCGATTGGAATCGGGCACCCTCCCTACCACTTGGTCGTGCAACCCCAGGCTCCGGGCAAGTCGGGCGCGGGCAGAAGCCGTAAGCGCCAGGCAGCCCAGCCCGAACCGGTGGAGGCCGCTCCGCCGGTCGAACCGACCGAAACGGGCGCCGCCGAAGCCGCCGAGTCGGCGCCGGCGGACCATGGGCCGCAGTCCTTCGTCATCGCCAGCCAACTCGTGCGGGCGATTCTGGAGCTGGGCAAGCGGGGGCTGGTGATTCAGCGCTACAAGGGATTGGGTGAGATGAACCCGCAGCAGCTTTGGGAGACCACGATGGATCCGGAGCGCCGCACGCTGTTGAAGGTCACACTCGAAGACGCGGTCATGGCCGATGAGGTGTTCACCATCCTCATGGGCGACCAGGTCGAGCCCCGCCGCGATTTTATCCAGAAACACGCGCTTGAAGTCAGAAACCTGGACATTTAAGGGAGACCCTCCATTATGCCTGACGTGCTGACCCCCCAGGGGCCCCAGGCGCCCCCTCCGCAGACCGTCGCGATCGAAGACGAAATGCAGGCGGCCTACCTCGATTACGCCATGAGCGTCATCGTCGGGCGGGCCCTGCCGGACAGCCGCGACGGCCTCAAGCCGGTCCATCGACGTATTCTCTATGCGATGTTCCGCGAGGGGCTGCTCTCCAATCGCCGCTACTCCAAATCGGCGGGGGTGGTCGGCGAGGTGATCAAGAAATATCATCCTCATGGCGACGCGGCCGTCTACGACGCGCTCGTCCGGATGGTGCAGGATTTCAACCTGCGGTATCCATTGGTCGACGGCCAGGGTAATTTCGGCAGCGTCGACGGCGACCCTCCCGCGGCCTATCGGTACACCGAGGTGCGGCTGACCAAGCTGGCCGAGGAGATGTTGGCCGACATCGACATGGAAACGGTTGACTTTGCCTCCAATTTCGACGACTCCAGCGTCGAGCCGATTGTGCTGCCGAGCCGCATTCCCAATTTGCTGGTCAACGGATCGGCCGGCATCGCCGTGGGCATGGCGACCAACATCCCGCCCCACAACCTGGGCGAAGTGATCGACGCCACCTTGATCCTGCTGGAGCGGCGCGACGCAACGATTGACGAGTTGATGGCCGTGGTCAAGGGGCCCGATTTCCCGACGGCCGGCTTTATCTACGGGGCCCAGGGCATCGGCGAGGCCTACCGGACGGGCCGGGGCGGCCTGACGATACGGGCCCGGGCGTTGATCGAAGTCCACCCCAAGACGGAACGGGAAACGATCATCGTTACGGAGCTGCCCTACCAGGTCAACAAGGCCCGGCTGCTGGAGAAAATCGCCGAGTTGGTCCGCGACCGGCGCATTGACGGAATCACCGATCTGCGCGACGAGTCGGACCGGGAGGGGATGCGCGTCGTCATCGAATTGCGGCGTGGCGAAAGCGCCCAGATCATCCTCAACCAGCTCTACAAGATGACCACAATGCAGAGCACCTTCGGCGTCATTCTGCTGGCGCTGGTCAACAACGAACCGCGCATCCTCACGCTCAAGGAACTGCTCCATCAGTTTCTGGATCACCGTCGGGAAGTGGTGATCCGGAGGACGAAGTACGAACTCAAAAAGGCGGAGGAGAAAGCCCACATTCTCGAAGGGCTCAAAATCGCGCTTGACCATCTCGACGAAGTCATCCGCCTGATCCGCCGGTCGCGGTCGACCGACGAGGCCCGGGCCGGCCTGGTGCAGACCTTCCAGCTGACGGTCGTTCAGGCCAACGCGATTCTGGACATGAAACTGCAGCGGTTGACCGGCCTGGAACGGGAAAAGCTGCTGCAGGATTACCAGGAGACGATTCAACGGATCGAGTATCTGCGATCGGTGCTGGCCAGCGACGCGCGCCTGCGGGGCGTGATCCGAGACGAGCTGGTGGAAATCAAAACACGTTACGCCGATCCCCGGCGCACCGAGATCGTGACGGAAAGCGGGGAGATCAATCCTGAGGATCTGATCGCCGCGGAAGAAATGGTCATCACCGTCAGCCACAGCGGCTACCTCAAGCGCAGCCCGTTAACCATCTACCGGAGCCAGCGTCGGGGCGGCAAGGGGAAAATCGGCATGGGGACGAAGGAGGAGGATTTTGTCGACCGCCTGTTCGTCGCTTCCACGAAGGACTACCTGTTGTTCTTTACCGACGCCGGCAAGGTCCATTGGCTCAAAGTCCATCAGATTCCCGAGGCGGGGCGAGTGGCCAAGGGCAAGGCCATCGCCAACCTGCTGCAACTCGCCGAGGGGGAGCAGGTCTCGGCAATTCTTCCGGTTGCGGAGTTCAGCGCCGAGACCTTTGTGGTAATGGCGACCAAGCAGGGCGTGATCAAAAAAACCCCTCTGGAAGCCTACAGCAATCCTCGGGCGGGCGGCATCATCGCACTCGGCCTGGGCGAGGGGGACAGGCTGATTGCCGCGCACCTCTCGAACGGACGCCAGCAGGTGTTTCTCGCCACGAAACGGGGTCAATCGATCCGGTTTTCAGAAGAGGAGGCTCGACCGATGGGCCGAACGGCCACCGGCGTGCGGGGCATCCGGTTACGCCGGGATGACGAGCTGATCAGCATGGAAATTGTCGACCCCGATTCAGCCTTCGACATTCTGGCGGTGACCGAGAAGGGATTCGGCAAGCGGACG
>DATJYI010000102.1:0-2773 GCA_035499635.1 Nitrospiria bacterium
GATCGTATCCCGCGAATCGGTCTTTCTTTTCAACAACCTCTTCTTTCTGGTCGCCATGTTCACGGTCTTTCTGGGCACCCTCTACCCGCTCATCGTCGAAACCATGGGTAGAAACAAGGTCACGGTGGGGCCGCCCTATTACAACGCCGTCTTCATGCCGATCGCGCTGGGGCTGGTGTTTCTCATGGGGGTCGGTCCGTCCATCGCCTGGCGCAAAGCGTCCATGGAGAATCTGCGCAAGAATTTCCTCCTTCCGGCGGTGGTCGGCCTCGCGGCCTTGACCGCGGCGCTGGCGGCGGGCATTCGCAGTCCGCTCGCGTTGGGCGGGTTGGCCGTCGTCGGATTCGTGGCGTCGACGATCGTGTTTGATTTCGGCAAGCTGACCGCGTTTTGGGCGGCGCGACAGCACGTCACCCTCGTGGCCGGATTTTTCACCGCCTTCATCAAGAACCAGCGGCGCTGGGCCGGATTGGTCACCCACTTCGGCGTGTTGATCCTGATCATCGGGATCATCTCCTCGACGATTTATCAGACCGAGAAGGTGGTCTCCATGCGCGTTGGAGATCGGCTCCAGCTGGGGCCCTATACCATCACGTTCAAGCAACTGCACGCGGTGACCGGCGCCAACTGGACCGCGCAGGAGGGCGTGATGGACGTCACTCGCGGCGATCAGTTCATCGCCGAGATGCGGCCGCAGAAGCGGATCTACGACGTCTCCATGACGCCGACCACCGAGGCGGCGATCCACACCATCCACACGGGGCAGATCTTTGTGACCATGCCGGAAGTCTCACAGGACGGCACCGCGATGGTTCGCGCCCTGATCAACCCCCTGGTTCTCTGGGTCTGGGGCGGCGGCGCCATCATGGGCATCGGCGTGATTTTGAACCTCTTCCGGCCGAAGCGGGACGGGACATGAGCGCTGCACCGACTCCCCCCCTGCCTCCTCCAACACCCAGTCCGATGGACGCCCCGTCGGGCGGTGAAGATCGGTTCAAGCTGCGGGGCTGGCACGTGGCACTGGTCGCGTCGCTGATCGGGCTGTTTCTGCTCTTCTACCAAGGGCTGTGGGGCGATCCGAGCGCGATTCCCACCGTGTTGATCGGCACACCGGCCCCGACCTTCTCGGGCCCCACCCTCGTCGACGGCTCCACCTTCGATCTGTCGCAATACCGTGGAAAGGTCGTCATGGTCAATTTTTGGGCGTCGTGGTGCCAGGAATGCCGGCTCGAGCATGAAAACCTGCTCGCCCTTTACAACCAGTTCCGCACCAACCCCGATTTCATCATGGTGGGCATCAATTACCAGGACAAGCTGGAGGACGCCCGCCAGTATCTGAGCGTTTATGGCTCGCCGTTTCAGCAGGTGCGCGACCTGAAGGGTACGATTTCAATCGATTACGGTGTCTACGGGGTCCCGGAAACGTTCATCATCGACAAACAGGGCGTCATCCGGCACAAGGAAGTCGGTCCGATCGTGGGTCCGGACTACAATTTGTTGACCGAGCGGATCATTCCGACGCTCCTGCAGAGCCCGGGCCCGAGCGCCTCATGACCCGCACCGCGTTCATGGTGGTAGCGCTGCTGCTGACCGGGTCGTGGGGGGCGCTGCCTGTGTTCGCGCCCGTCGAGGCCCGCGCGGCGCAGGTTGAAGAAACCGCGTTGGACGACCAGGTCCGCGAGATCGCCAAAACGCTCCGCTGTGCCATCTGCCAGACCGAAAACATCTGGGAATCGCAGTCAGTGCTGGCGGCACAGATGCGGGCGATCATCCGTGAACGACTCAAGGCGGGGGAGACTCCGGACCAGATCAAGGCCTATTTCCTGAGCCGGTACGGCGATTACATCCTCATGAAACCCCGCGTGCGGGGCTGGAACTGGGTGATCTGGGCCGGCCCCTTTGTGCTGCTGCTGATCGGCGGCATTATGCTCACTCGCACCCTGTCACGCTGGTCGGCATCCGCCGCCTCCACCCCCGCAGACCCCCTGCCGCCTCTGAGCGAACCCTCCCGGAAACGCATTGACAACGAGTTGCGCGCGTACGATCAATAACTCTCCATGGCGTTTGCACTGATTGTCGTGTTGATCGCGGGTGTGCTGTTCACCCTGATCTGGCCGCTGCGTCAACGGGCGGAAAGCCTGATCCCGCTCGGCCCCGATGCGGCCGGCAACCAGGAACGGGTCGATTTGGAACTGGAGCGGGAGATTCTCCTTTCGTCGCTCGCCGAGCTCGAAGTCGACCGGGTCAGGGACAAGCTCCCGGAGACGGACTATCAGAGGTTGAAAACGACGGATGAACGGCGGTTGCTTCAGGTGCTGGAGAAACTCGATGCGTTGGCCGCGACGGAGGCGACCGCGCCGGTCGCACACCGTCGCACCGCGCCCGCGCCCCAGCCCCGCGATGCGCTCCATTGGGCGGCCACGACGGCGGTGGTGATCTTCGTGCTGGGCGGCGCGGCGGGAATCTATCTGCAATTGTTTACCATCCAGCAGGCGAGGGCCACCGCCATTCAGCAACAAACGGGTCAGGGCATGCCGGACCCGAAGGAGATGGTGGCCCGCCTCGAAGCGCGGCTCAAGAAGAACCCCAACGATCTGAAGGGGCAGATCATGGCCGGCCGCTCCTACATGGCGTTGGAGCGGTTCAGTGACGCCCTGCAAGCCTGGGCCAAGGTCGTGGAGCTGGAGCCCACGAACGCAGAGGCGCAGTTCAACATTGGCGTCATTCTCCTGTCGACCCGAAAAACTGACGATCCGAAACTGTTCCAGGAGGT
>DATJYI010000103.1:0-8826 GCA_035499635.1 Nitrospiria bacterium
GAAATGCTTGAAGAGTCGCGCTACTTTGCCAAACGGATGCGGTTCGAGCTGCAATTGGAGCCGACCTTCCAAAAGCACCTGTACGATCCCGTCGTCCGTCTCTTCAACCGCGCGGCCGACCGGCTGCGCGTGGTGCAGGCCGGCAGCCTGCACCTCTATCTCTCCTATATCTTCATAACCCTGCTGGTGCTGCTCCTGTGGGTCAGCTAGCGAACCTCCTCATCATGACGGCGCAGGCGGCGCTGATCCTCCTTGTCTCGCCGTTCATTGTCGGACTGATCCGGAAGGTGAAGGCCCGGCTCCAGAGCCGGCGGGGCGCGAGCCTCTTCCAACCCTATGCGGACCTGCTCAAGCTCCTCCGGAAGGAGACGGTCATTTCATCGAACGCTTCCTGGCTCTTCACGGCCACGCCCTACGTGCTGTTCGCCTCCACGTTCGCTGCGAGCCTCCTGGTGCCGCTCTTCCTCTCCCGCGTGCCGCTCAACTTCGCGGGCGACGTCATCACGGTGGTTTCGCTCCTGACGCTCGGCACTTTTTTCCTGATGCTGGCGGGACTCGACACCGGCTCCGCCTTCGGCGGGATGGGCAGCAGCCGCGAAGCGATCGTCTTTTCGCTGACCGAGCCGGCGACGATCCTCGCCATCTTCGCCGTCGGCCTGACGGCCGGCTCGACCAACCTGAGCACCATCGTCCACGACACGGCCGTCACACAGGGCTTTGTGCGCGACCCGCCCCCGCATCTGATGGCCCTGGCCGCGCTCTTCATCGTGACGCTCGCGGAAACCGGCCGGGTGCCGGTCGACAACCCGGCCACCCACCTGGAGCTGACGATGATCCACGAAGCGATGATTCTGGAATATTCGGGCCGCTACCTGGCGCTGATCGAATGGGCTTCGGCGATCAAGCTGCTGCTCTTCCTGACGCTCTTGAGCAACGTCTTCGCGCCGTGGGGGATCGCCACCGAGGCCGATCCGGCCAGGATGGCCCTCGCCACGGGCGCCTGGGCCCTGAAAGTTTCGGCGCTCGCGGCGGTCATCGGCGTCGTTGAATCGATGTTCGCCAAGCTCCGGCTCTTCCGGGTCACCGACCTGCTGGGCGCGGCCTTCATCCTGTCGCTGCTCGCCCTGGTTTTCTTCTATATTCTGCGAGGCTGACGATGCCGTCATCATCCGTCTTAGGACATCCCGATCTCGGCTCCCAGCTCATCAACCTCTGTTCGATGCTGCTGTTGCTGACGGCCTTCGCCATCGTCGCCCAACGTCGGCTCTCCGCCTGCGTCGATCTCTTCGCGCTTCAGTCGGTCTTTCTGGCCGTCACGGCCGTGCTGGTCGCCTGGTTCACCGGCAGCCTGCACATCTACGTCGCGGCATTGCTGACCGTCGTCATCAAGACGGTCGCCATCCCGATCATCCTGAAGAAGGTCATCGAGCGGGTCAACGTCAAGCGGGAGGTCGAATTCGTCGTCAACATCCCCCCGTCGCTGCTCATCTGCGGCGCGCTGGTGATCCTGGCCTTCTCCGTCACGGAGCCGATCTCGAAGCTGGGCTTCCTGCTGACGCGCGATTCGCTCGCCATCGCCCTGGCAATCGTGCTCATCGGCTTCTTCACGATGATCGCGCGGAAAAAGGCGGTGACCCAGATCGTGGGCTTTCTGATGATGGAGAACGGCCTCTTTCTGGGCGCCACCGCATCGGCATATGGCATGCCGCTGATCGTGGAGCTGGGCGTCTTCTTCGACGTGCTTGTGGCGGGGTTGATCGTCGGCGTCTACGCCCACCGGCTGCAGGACACGTTCGACAGCGTCGACACGACCAAATTGACGGGTCTCAAGGAATAGCCCGGGGAATCGCCCAAAAAATATATGTCCCTCGCGCTCCTCATCCTGATCGCCGCGCCGCTCGCCGCGGGCCTCGCCAGTCTGCGGGTGCCCACCCGCCGTGCCATGGAGCGGCTGCAATTGGCCAATGCCGCGGTGCTGTGGGCGGCGATGGCGGCGGTGGTCGCCGGCGTCGGCCTGAAGGGCGCGGTATCGTTCGGCGCGCTGCTGCGCGCCGATCCGCTGAGCGCCTTCATGGACGTGATGCTGGCGTTTATCGGGGGCACGGCGCTCTGCTACGCCGTCGGCTACATGGGGGAGGAGCTGACGCGAGGCCACCTGGGCTTCCTGCGGTACCGGCGCTTCTTCGTGTACTTCGATCTGTTTCTCTTCGCGATGATGCTTGCGGTCAACCTCGACAACATCGCGTTGATGTGGATCGCCGTCGAAGCTTCGACGATCTCGGCCGCCCTCTCGGTCGGCTTCGACCGGACGAAGGCGGCGCTGGAGGCGGGCTGGAAATACATCATCCTGAATTTCGTCGGCATCGCCCTCGCCCTCTTCGGCACGGTGCTTGTCTATTACACCGCGGAACACGCGCTGGGCGTGAGCATGGACGCGCTCAGCTGGACCGCGCTCCATCGCGCCGCCGGTTCCACAGATGGCGGATTGAATCCGGTCGTCCTGAAAATGGCCTTCGTCTTCGCGATGATCGGCTACGGCACCAAGGCCGGCGTGGCTCCCATGCACACCTGGCTGCCGGACGCGCACGCCGAGGCACCCACGCCGACCAGCGCCATGCTCTCCGGCCTGATGCTCAACCTGGGGCTCTACGCCGTCCTCCGGCTCAAAGGCCTCATCGACCCGGCCGTCGGGCCGGCGTTCACGGGCTCGATCATGCTGGGAATGGGGCTGTTGTCGATGGCGATCGCCGCGGCCTTCATGCTGATCCAGCGCGACTACAAACGGCTGCTCGGCTATTCGAGCGTCGAACACGTCGGGATCGCGTTGATCGGCTTCGGCGTCGGCGGCCCGCTCGGCCTGTTCGGGGGACTGTTCCACATGCTCAACCACGCGCTGGCCAAGTCGGCCGCGTTCTATGCCGCCGGCATGGTGCTGTTGCGCCACGGCCACAAAATGATCGAACGGGTGACGGGGCTGGTCCGGCTGGCGCCGGCCGCCGGCTCGGGGCTGCTGCTGGCCGCCGTGGCGCTGGCCGGCCTGCCGCCTTTCGGGCTGTTCGTGAGCGAGCTGCTGATCGCGGCGGCCGCCTATCGTCATCACCAGGGGATCGCCCTCCTCTTTCTCGGCCTCCTCGCGCTGGCCTTTGCGACGCTGCTCGCGCCGCTGACCCGCATGACGTTCGCCGAGCCCATTCACGGTGATACTGTTCAGAGCAAGCCCATACACGATGACGCTGTTCAGGACAAGTCCCTTCACGGCGGCGCGGCTCACGACAGGCCGTCGGAGGACGCGCGGCCCGTGACGGCCGGCCCCGACCGATTGATGCTCTCCGCGCTCGGTATCAACCTGGCGGCGATGAGCGTGACCGGATTGCTTCTGCCGATCATGGCGTCGGACTGGCTTCTGCCGGTCTCGGCGCTGCTCGACGCGAAGGCGGGCCTCCCGTGACGGCGCTCGTCATCCTGTTGGCGGCGCCGCTGCTGGCGGCGTCGCTGAGCCTGGTGCCTCTCACGCCGCGGACGTGGCATGCCGTCTCGCTGGCCGCCATGGCGACGACCGCCGCCGCCGCGATCGGCGTGGCCGCGCGCCTGTTGAGCGACGGGCCGTTTCTCGCCGCCCGCGACCTGATCGCCGTGGACGGACTGACGGTCTTCGTCCTCCTGATCATGACCGTGATCGGTCTGATGTTCGCCCTCTACAGCCGGAGTTATCTCGACCATTACATCGCCGACGGACTGATCACGCCCAAGCGGATCGGCCGGTACTACGGCCTGTTCCATCTCTTCATGTTTGCCATGACGGCGGCGATCCTGGTCAACAGCCTGGGGCTGCTCTGGGTGGCCATCGAGGGAACGACATTGGCGACGACCTTTCTGATCAACTTCTTCAAGCGGCGGGAATCGCTCGAAGCCGGCTGGAAATATCTGATCCTCTGCTCGGTCGGCATCGCGCTGGCGCTCTTCGGGACCGTGCTGCTCTATTCCTCGGCGGCGAAGAACCCCGGAGAGGCGAGCGCCGCGCTCAATGTGACGGAGTTGCTGCGCATCGCCGGTCGGCTCGATCCGCATATCGTGAAGCTCGCGTTCGTCTTCATCCTCGTCGGCTACGGCACCAAGATCGGCCTGGCCCCGATGCACACCTGGGTGCCCGACGCCTACAGCGAGGCCCCCGCGCCGGTCTCGGCGATGCTGGCCGGCGTGCTGGAGACCGTCGCGGTCTACGCCGTGCTCCGGTGCAAGACGGTGGTCGACGCGGCATTGACACCGGGCTTCGCGGGGACGCTCCTGATGCTCTTCGGCTTCGTCTCGTTCGCCATCGCCGCCTTCTTTCTGCTGCTGCAGCGCGACGTGAAGCGGCTCTTCGCCTATTCGAGCGTCGAGCACATGGGCATCGCCGCCATCGGCTTCGGAGCCGGCGGCGTCGGCACATTCGGCGGCTTGCTCCATCTGCTGGGCCACGCGCTGGCCAAAGCGATCGCCTTCTTCGCCGCCGGCAACATCCGGATGCGGTTCGGCACGCGGGAGATCGAACGGATCCGCGGGCTGGCCCGCGTCCTGCCGGTGACGGCGCTCGCGCTGGCCGTCTCGGGGCTGGTGCTGGTCGGCCTGCCGCCGTTCGCCCTCTTCGCGAGCGAGCTGTCGGTGATCTCCGCCCTGTCGACGCAGGTCTACGCGGGGAATACGCTGCACCTGGGCCAGTTCCTCACGATCACGATCGCCGACGGCGTGCGCAACCTGGCGCTGATCGCGGCGTTTCTCCTGCTGGGGCTCGTCGCGTTCGGCGGCATGATGTACCGCGTGACGGGCATGGTCTGGGGCGCGCCGTCGGATGACGTCCGGCGCGGGGAGTCCTGGATCCCCGGCCACGCCGTGTTCGTCGTGAGCGGAGGCTTGCTGGTGCTCGCGGGGATTCTGATGCCCGGATCGATCCGACGGGTCATGGAGCTGGCGGTCATGGCGGTGACCTGGACAAAGGGGACATGATGAGCCGGTCGGCCGAAGCCGTGCGCCAGTTGACCGAGCTATTCGGCGAGAGGATCGTCGAGGCGGGCGCGCATCGCGGCGTGCCGATGCTGAAGCTTGCGCCGGAGAGCCTGCCGGCCGTCGCCTCGCATCTCTGTCATGCGCCGTCGCTGCGGGCCGCGTTGTCGCTGCAATGGGCCATCGATCTCCGTCCGATGGATCCCCGCTTTCAATTGTTTTATCTTTTCAGTCTGACCGATGACGGCTCGTGGCTGATCCTGACCGCTCATCTTGATGAAGGAAGCCGCATCTTCCCCTCCATCACGCCGCGCATCCACGCGGCGAAATGGTACGAGCGTGAAATCCGGGATCTGTTTGGCCTGATCGCCCAGGGCCATCCCGACCTCCGGAGGCTGGTCCGCCACGAGCACTGGCCCCGCGGCACCCATCCGTTGAAAAAGGATTTTCCCTGGAATCAGGTGATGGGCCGCCAGGAGGGCGTCTATCATTTCCGCCGGATGGAGGGAGAGGGCGTCTTCGAAGTGCCGGTCGGCCCGATCCACGCCGGGATCATCGAGCCGGGCCACTTCCGCTTCTCGGTCGCAGGTGAGCCGGTCCGGCAATTGGAGATCCGCCACTTCTGGAAGCACCGTGGCGTGGAAAAGCTCTTCGAAAATCTCTCGCTGGCCCAGGGGCCGGCCCTGGCCGAAAAAGTCTCCGGCGACAGCTCATTCGCCCACAGCCTCGGCTACTGCCAGGCGGCGGAAGCGCTGCTCGGGATCGCCATCCCCGAACGGGCCGCCTGGCTGCGGACGCTCTTTCTCGAGCTGGAACGGCTGCATAACCATCTGGGCGACGTCGGGGCGATCTGCAACGACGCCGCCTACGCGCTGGCGCTCGCCCATTGCAGCCGGATGAAGGAGCGGCTCATGCAGTCGATCGACCGGCTGACGGGCAGCCGGTTCCTGCGCGGCGTGAATACGATCGGCGGAGTGGCCGTCAGTCCCCGGCCGACACAGTTAATGCTCGTGCTGAATGAGCTGATCGAGATCGAGCGCGATTTTCGCGAGCTGGCGAAGATCATCTTCGACAACGCCTCGCTGACCGACCGGCTGGAGACGACGGGCGTGCTGACCGAGCAGGTCGCGCGCGACCACGGCGTCGTCGGCGTCGTGGGGCGGGCGTCGAACCTCAACCGGGACGTCCGGAGGGACCATCCCTTTGCGGCCTATGGAAACGTCCAGTTCACGGTGCCCGTTTATCAGTATGGCGACGTCCGCGCGCGAGTGCGGGTGCGGATCGATGAAATATTCGAATCGATCTCGATTATCCGGCAGGCCTGCATGAAGCTGTCAGATGACGAACAGGCGCCGACGGTCGCCCTCCCCGATCGGACGGCTCAGGTCGGAGACTGGTCACTCTCGGCCGTCGAGGGATGGCGGGGGGAGATTCTCTACGTCATCATGGCGGGTGAGAACAACCGGATCCACCGGTGCAAAGTGCGCGACCCGTCGTTCGTCAACTGGCCGGCGATTCAGTATGCCGTGCTGGGCAATATCATCCCCGATTTTCCGCTCATTAATAAGAGCTTTAATTTGTCATACGCGGGGAATGATTTGTAAAAGATGAAAGCGTGAGATTGGAGATTGGTAGAGATTAGAGATTGGAGAAAACTGTAAAAGGAGAGAGAAATGTTTCGGATCATTAAAAAGAGTCTGAAAACCCCGGTGGTTACGGGGAAGTATCCGGCGCCGGAGGGCCGACCGGCCATTTCAGACGACGCGCGCAAGAAGGCGGCGCCCTTCCGCCGGTCGCTGACGATCCGCGAAGTGGACACCGGCTCCTGCAACGGCTGCGAAATGGAGATGAACGCCCTGATGAACCCGGTCTATGACGCCGAACGGTTCGGCATCCACATCGCCGCCTCGCCCCGCCACGCCGACGCCCTGGTCGTCACCGGCCCCGTCACGGTTAATATGGAGAAGGCCTTGAAGGATGTGCACCAGGCCACGCCCGATCCAAAGATCGTGATCGCGTTAGGCGACTGCGCCTGCGATTGCGGGATGTTCAAGGGAAGCTATGCAGTGACCGGGCCGGTCGAGCGACACATTCCGGTAGATGTGAAAATCCCCGGCTGCCCGCCGAGACCTGGGGAGATTTTGAATAGTTTGGTTGAGCTGATGGGGCAAAAGACCAATCGTACTGCCGATTAATCCAATCTTTTAACCATTGGGTCGGGTCTAAAAATATCACTTTGCACTGCTCATAAGTTGCGGGCGACCCGCTGGGTCGCCCCTATAGAGCGTATGACGCACTTGACGAACCGCCTCCCGAAATTTTAGGCTGTTCCCTCTGAATTCACCCTTACACCGCAACGGAGGACAGTCATGCCAGCACGGACATCATCAGCAGTATGGGAAGGCGGGCTCAAGGACGGCAAGGGCACCATGAAGGTTGGCGCGGGCGCCTATCAGGGCCCCTACTCGTTCGCTTCGCGGTTCGAATCGGGCACGGGCACCAACCCCGAAGAGTTGGCCGCCGCGGCGCACGCCGGCTGCTACTCGATGGCGCTCTCGGCCACGATCGAGAAGAACGGCTTCAAACCCACGAAGGTGTCGACCACGGCCCGGGTCCATCTGGAGAAGGTCGGAGAAGGCTTCGGCATCACCAAGATCGAGCTCAACACCGAGGCCGTCGTGCCGGGGATCGACAAGGCGAAGTTCATGGAATTCGCCGAAGGGGCCAAGAAGGGCTGCCCGATCTCGAAGCTCTTTACCGGCGCCCCGATCGAATTGAACGCGAAATTGTTGTAACGGTCGTTTCGTAGGGGCGTATGGCCATACGCCCCTACGTTACGTCACGTTGTTACGCGCCCGATCAGGTCGTACCCGACCATATCGGTCACCTCAACCGTCACCAGGTCGCTTGGTGACGGTTGTTTTTTTGCTTTTTCAATCAAGACCACCCCATCAATTTCCGGGGCCTGGCCCTGGTGGCGGGCTTCCCTGAGGCGGGTGCCGTCTTCCTGGCGCCATCATGCACAACCCCTTGATCGCTGTCAGGCCGCCGGCTCCAAATGAATGACCACCCGCTGATCAAGCACCTCGGCGATCCGTTCCAGCATCTTCAGCGTGTGACCCTCATACTCGGCGTCCTCGAGCCGTGAAATGACCGATTGTGTGGTGCCGATCTTGCCGGCCAACTGGCCCTGGGTCAAGCCGGCCGCTTCCCGTGCCTGCCGGATGGCCAACGCGGCTTGAAGGTTGATTTTCTCTTCCTCATACAGTGCCTTCAACTTTGGGTCTTTGGCGGTGCGCCGCTTGAGTATTGCCACGGCGTCGGATGTTTTTCTTTTCATGGCCTATTCCTCCCTATACGTGTGACCATCTGGATCAGATTCGAACGCCACTTTTCGCGTTCGTGCCAGCTCAATGTCCCGCACCGGCACCTGATCCTCTTTGGTCAATCCATGCGCCAATACGACCACTGCCGTTCCATGATAGAAATACAAGATTCGGTAATTGACCGATTGAAACCGCCATCGCAGCTCATACATGCCGTCCCGAAGATAGTCGGCATCCGGCCGGTGCAGCTCATGCCCCAGCTCGGCTAAACGCTCAATCCTGACCTGCGCCTTCGCCTGAATTTTCTTGGGCAGATCATCCAGCCATTCAAGGACCGGGCAACGTCGTTGTTCCTGATAGAACACGACCCTCGTCGCTGGCATGACTCAATATAGCATATATGCGATATTATGACAACCAAGGCAGGCGGGCCGACGGGTGGCCCCTACGCAGGGATGACACGGCCGATCAGGTCGTAGCCCTCGACGTCGGTCACTTCAACCGTCACCAGGTCGCCTGG
>DATJYI010000104.1:0-8894 GCA_035499635.1 Nitrospiria bacterium
CTGCGCCGTCATATTGTCGCGGTTCTTCGTCAGCTCATCGATCTTCTGGTTCAACGTCCACCAGTAGACCCCCATCGCCAGGACGAACACCACGAAGATGATTCCGGCCAGGAGAAACTGGACCTCCATCGCCTGCTGCCGGCGGACCTTGGCGGCCTTCTGGTAAGGGAGCAGGTTGATCTTGATCATCGGTCACCGACCCGTCGTATCGCCAACCCCACGGCGACGGCGGCCTGAATGCCCGATTCCCTGAGGGTATCGGCATTGACGGCCTTCTGGTCGATTTCAATCTGTTTGAAGGGATTGGCCAGCTCCAGCGGCACCTGACACCGTTCCGCGAGCGCGTCGAGCAACCCCTTGATTTTCGCCCCGCCGCCGCTCAAGACCATCCGATGCACATGGTCATGCATCGTCGTCGTCCGGAAATAGTCCAGCGAGCGGCTGACTTCCATCGCCACTTCATTGTTGACGGTCGTGACGATGCTGTCGACCGACGTGACATCGGCCTCTCGGTTCTGCTGGCCCCGCTTGGCCGCCTCCGCTGCGGCATAACTGACATTTAATTCTTTTTGAATCGTCTCCGTGTATCGGTTGCCGCCGATCGAAATATCCCGTGTGAACCCGAACGTGCCGCCGACCAGGATGTTCATATTGATAACGCTGGCGCCAATATTGACCAACGCCACCACCTCATTGGCATTGACGTCATAGTTGACGCTGTACATGTTCTCCAGGGCAAAGGCGTCCACATCCATCACAACGGGGCGCAGACCGGCGTCGGTCACGAGCGACGTATACGAGGCCAGCTTGTCCTTTTTGACGGCCACCAGCGCGACGTTCATCTCGCCCTGCGCGTCTTCCCCTTGTTGACCATCGAGGATCGCAAAATCCAGATTGACTTCGTTGATGTCGAACGGAATGTATTGGGCGGCTTCCCACTTGATCATTTCTTCCAGCTCGTCTTCGCTCATCGGCGACAGCTTGACCCGCTTTACAATGACCGAATGGCCGGACACGGCCAACGCCACATCCTTCGTTTTCAACTTGCAATCGGCCGCCAATCCCCTGATCACTTCCACAATCGGCCCCGCGTCCATGACGCTTCCATCAACGATCAACTCGGGTTCGAGAGAACGGACACCAAGCCGCTCCAGGACATAACCCGATCTCGTTTCCCGAAGCTGCACAATTTTTATCGCGCTCGAACCGATGTCCAGTCCGACCAGCGGTTTTAATTTTCGCTTCAACAGCACGGCGTGCTCCTACTGAGACCCATCAACGCTTGGCATTGCGCGCGCGCATGATGGTTTTAATTTCCTGCAGATTTTTGTCATCATACAGGCGCCAGTTGCGCCAATCCCTGCTCACGTTCGAAATCAGCCCCTCGCGTTCCCATCGAAACAACGTCGCTTTTGAAATATCAAAGAGACGGCAAATGTCCTGGGTTTTGTATTTGGGCTTGGCTTTGGTTTTCGTCGCGGCCGTTTTGTTCTTGTTCAACTGCATTGTCCTGTCATTACTTGCCTTGTGGCAGCCGTTTTTTTCTATTTACCCTGCTCATCCTACTCAGCCTGCTAACTATATTCACTATAATCCACAAGCTAATCTGCGGGTTAAGTATACCGGAAGACTTCAATCTGTCAAGGAGGAAGCCGAACGCGGCCAAAAGGGGGGCCGTCGGCACCGTGTTTATCGTCGGGAAGAAGCACCCGCCGTCAACCCCGGCATGACGGTGATCGCGCAGGAGATCTCAGGTGGGGTCAGGGGGAATGGCCATGATCGCCTCAGCCGCCTTCCCGTCTGCTCTTCATCAGCCGCGTCGCGGCGATCCGGACAGCCGCGGACAGATTCCGGTCGGTTCCGAGCAGTTTCAGATCAAGCGTTTTGAGCCTGGTCAGCAGCTTCATCGCAATCGGGGCGGGGGTTCTGGGATTCGCAACCAGGGCGCGCACCACCGCATAGTGTTTCATCCAGTCCATGTTTGAGCTGATCTCCCTGAGAATCTCGGTATCCAGCTGGCGCGATTTCGCAAACTGCTCGGCTTCCTGAATGGTCACCTTGGGATTCGCCAGCGCCGCGAGCGCCACCTGCTTGTTCGAATCCCGGATCAAGATCCCCCGCCCCTCCTTGTCCGCTCGCCTGGCAAATTGCATCCGTTCGGCCACCGACATCCGCTGGATGGACGCGAACAACGGCAGCCGCTCCGTGACGTCCGGCGTTTCCGGCTCGGCAGCCGCATCGGCGGGCGACTGATCGGGGTCATCAGGAGACGGCTCGTGCAGCGGTGCGGCAGGATCTGTACCGGGTTGGTCCATCACCTCATCCCTCTCATCGTCAACTCGTCGGGTGGACGATTCCCGTCGAGGGCGTACTGCGATCGACCGGCGCAGGCGTGGTTTTCACATGGAGCAGATCCAGCAGGTCGGCATCAAGTTCAATCCGAGAGCGGACTTCCGCCGTTGCGCCGCGTTGGTCCACATCAACAACCTCGACACGGGTGACATAGGATTCAATGTCCTGCCGTAATTGAGGACGCGCGGCGGCCATCTCGGCGATCGTTCCCAGCTCCTTGATACGCAACGACAAGACCTGATCGACCAGCTGCTGACGGGCCGCCTCCTTGGCCCGCCGCAATTCAGTCAAACGATCGGCGACGGACATGGAAGGCGTCATGACGATGGGCGCCTGGGCCGTCAGCACGCTGTTGAGCCAATCCGGGGGGTCCGTGTGCGTCGCCAGTCCGTGCCCGGCACAGCCCCATCCTCCGATCGATCCCCAGCCGATGATCAGCATGATGAATGCGACGCAACCCGGCCTCAACCCGAGACGCAGCTGACGACGGTCGGGCCGACGAGAGATGGCGATCATGACGGCTGGCCGCCGCCCGACGGCTGGAGGTCCCGGTGTCGGATCACCGGCCAGATGCCCTTGTCCGTCAAATGACGAGCGACGTGGATCGCCGTCACTACGGAACGATGTTGCCCGCCCGTGCAGCCGATGCCGATATTCAGATAGGCGCGTCCCTCCCGCTCATATTGCGGCAGGAGGAAATCGAGGTAGGCGCAGAGCCGGTCCAGAAACTGTGTGGTCTGGTCGTGGCTGAGCAGAAATGTGCTGACCGCCTCGGATTCTCCGGAGAGATGCTTCAACTCCTCGTTGAAATACGGGTTCGGCAGGCACCGGGTGTCGAACAGCAGATCCGCCTCGCTGGGGATGCCGTTCTTGTAGCCGAATGAGATCAAGGTCACCTGCAGCTTGCGGGCCCCGAGTCCGGATCGGTACTCATTGGTGATCACCGCCTTAAGCTGATGGATGGTGAGGCGCGAGGTGTCGATCACGCGATCGGCATCGGCCCTGAGTTTTCCCAGCCGTGCCCGCTCCAGATCGATCGCCTCCCGAATCGGCCGGCCGTTGGCCAACGGGTGCGGCCGGCGGGATTCAGAAAACCGGCGCAGCAGCACTTCATCGGAGGCTTCCAAAAATACCACGGTGACGTTGCGCCCCTGCTGCATCAGCTGCCGGTGATACTGGAAAAAATTCTCAAGAAACACTCCCTCACGGATGTCGACGCCGAGCGCAACGCGGGAAATCTTGTGACTGGAGTCGGCGCACAGATCGATGAACGTCATCAACAACTGCGGGGGTAAGTTATCGATACAAAAGAAGCCCAGGTCTTCGAAACTGTGCAACGCGACGCTTTTTCCCGATCCGGACAGCCCGCTGATGACGACAATCTGCAGCGGTGCAAGCGTCACGACGGCACGCGTTTCCGCTTGCTCGCGGACGGGATGTTCAGCATGGCGCGGTATTTGGCGATCGTTCTGCGGGCGATGTCGATGCGGCGCGCGCGGAGGCGCTCTGTGATCTCCTCGTCCCGGAGCGGTCGGGACGGATCTTCCTCCAGAATAATGCTGCGGATCATTTCCTTGACGATGACGCGGGACATCGCCTCTTCGCCTTCGTCGGTTCGTGCAATTCCCCCATTGAAGAAATACTTCAGCTCCAGCAGGCCCTGCGGTGTTTGCGCATACTTATTGGTGGTGACGCGGCTGATGGTCGATTCATGAAGCCCGAGATCCTCGGCCACCTGCCGGAGGACCAAGGGCTTCAAGGCCGACAGACCCCGGTCCAGGAAATCCCGCTGAAATTTGACGATGCTGGCCGTGACACGGCAGATGGTCCGGTTGCGTTGTTCGATGCTCCGGATCAGCCACAAGGCCGCGCGGAAGCGATCCTCGAGATAGGAGCGGGTCGACTTGGACAATTCGCCCGGCCGTCGCAGCAGCCGGCGGTAATATTCATTCACCCGCAGTCTCGGCAGGCCATCGTCGTTCATCATAATCCGGTAGTCGGTTTCCCCTTCCACTTTGACAATGAAGACATCGGGGATGATGACCTGGTTGTCGGCCGAGGCGAAGGGACGACCCGGTTTCGGCTCCAACCGCTCAATGACCCTGGCGGCCTGAACCACCTCCTCGGGGGAGCAGCCGATACGGGCGGCAAGCGCCGCGTAATCGGGCTGCTCCAATTCCTCAAGATGATCCGTCACCAACGTCTGCGCGATGCTGTCTGACACCCCCAGGGCCGCGAGCTGCAACGACAGGCATTCCTTCAACGTTCGGGCCCCGACGCCGGTCGGGTCAAACGTGTGGACGATCTGCAACACCCGTTCGACCTGGGCCGGGGACGCGCCGCATTCGACGGCCAACTCATCCACCGACGTCCGAAGATAGCCGTCATCATCGATGTTGCCGATGATCTGGGTCCCGATGGTTTTGTCGGCTTCGTCCAGCCCGCTGACGCTGAGCTGCCAGAGCAGATGCTCGTGCAGCGTTGTCGCTTTTGTGAGTGTTTGCTCGTAGGACGGCCGATCCTCAGGCGAGGAGTCCGGGGATTCGCTTTCCCGCCACTCCATAGGGCTGTCGTCGCCCGACGCACCCCAATTCAAATCAAACGGGGAGGCAAGTTCTTCACCCGACTCGCGTACACTCGTCCCAGCGCCGACCTCATCCGTGGTCTCCGTTCGCTCGCCGGCATCCGGCGCCGTGTCGTCGGCCGATTCGGTGATTGACTCTTCAAGCACCGGATTTTCCAGCAATTCCTGGCTGATCGTTTGAGTCAGCTCCAGGCGGGTCAACTGCAGCAGCTTGATCGCCTGCTGCAGCTGCGGCGTCATCACCAGTTTCTGGGCGAGTCTGAGATCAAGTCGGGGTCGCATCACGTCTCCGCACCCAGTCTATCCTCCGCCGGAACGACCGTCAAGCGGTCCGCCCTGGAATTGAAACCGCTCCCCTAGATAGACGGCGCGCACCCTGGGATCGGCGGCCAATTGCGCCGGCGTGCCGGCGTGCAGCACCCGGCCTTCGTAAATCAGATAGGCCCGGTCGGTCACCCGCAGGGTCTCCTGGACATTGTGATCCGTCACGAGAATGCCCAGGCCGTTCTGGCAGATGCTCACCAACAACCGCTGCAGTTCCGCGACCACAATGGGGTCAATTCCGGAGAACGGCTCGTCCAGGAGCAGATAGCGCGGCTCCGTGAGCATGGCCCGGGCGATCTCTAAGCGTCGTCGTTCCCCGCCCGACAGGGTATAGGCACGCTGCTCTGATACATGGGACAGCCCGAATTCCTGGAGGACCGCCGCGGCCTTCTCCCGACGTTGCGCACGTCCCAGGCCCATCACTTCAAGCACCGCCGTGAGGTTCTCTTCCACGGTCAATTTCTGAAAGACCGACGGTTCCTGCGGCAGGTACCCGAGGCCGGCGTGGGCCCGTTGATGGATCGGCCGAACGGTAATATCGACTCCGTCCAGCATCACGCAGCCGTTGGTGGGTTTGATCAAGCCCACAATCATGGAAAAAATCGTCGTTTTGCCCGCGCCGTTCGGACCCAAGAGGCCGACGATTTCCCCCCCCTTCAATTCGACATCGACGCTTCGGACGACATGACGTCGACGGAACCATTTGCTCAACCCTTTGGCTTCCAAGGTCATGCGTGCCTCTGTGTATCCCTCGATGCGATCAGGCTGATCAGGGTGAATGGGGGGCGGCCTTCGGCCCCGGCGATGCGGAGAGCGCCGCCGGCGGGATCACAACATGGCTTTGTTCGATCACGCTGCGGTGCTCCTGCAGGTAGATTACCATGTGCGTACCGGCCACTTTATAACCGCCGGTTTCTTGCCCGGACAAATTTCCCGTCAACTCGATCTGTTGTGTGGCCTGGGTGTACACCGCCTGGTCGGCCTGGACGACACGGTCGCCTTGGGTCACTTCAACGTGCCCGTACGCTTTGATCAAGGACACGTTGCTCCCGCCATACATCATCCCCGACGTGGCGGAGGGCGAATCGACCGTCCAGACGTCAACACGATCGGCCCGCAGCGTCAGGTCCCCTTGCCTGGCCACCACCGCCCCCTCGAACGAGGCCCGGTGTTCGGCATCATGGATGGTCAACCGTTCCGAGGTGATGGTCATGGGGGCGTTGCGAAAGGCCGTTGATGGCGAGGCGCCGGTCGTCCCGTCCGACGGCAGGGTCCGACCTCCGGGAGGCGACGGCGCCGCGTTGGTCGCCACCGCCGCCCACATCACGAGCACCCAGCCGATGGTTGTCGGTACAATACGCACTGCCCCCCCACTAACGCGTCACCGTGGTATGAATATCCCGGAGAACCGAAAACGTCCCGTCCGACTGCAGCCATTGAAACCCCACGCCGGTCACGATCAGACCCTCCCCGATTATTTCGACCGGTTGATCCGTCGTCATCCGCGCCGAGGCATTGTCCCATTCCAACCGAGCGGTCGTCAGGGTGTACCGTCCGCCCAAGCGGACGGCGACCGGCCGGTCAGCGCCCGTGACGTCGAAGTTCAGACGGCCGAGATCGAGACGGCCCTTGGCGCCGTCAAGCTCGATCTGTGACGCGCCCCCGGCCTGACCGGGCGTGAACGTGGCGTGGATGGCCTGCATGGTCACTTCCTGCCGTCGTTCAAACAGCGACGCCGTCGTGGACGTCAATTCCCATAACGGCGTGACCGCCGGTTTGGGCAATTCGTGCAAATATTGAAAGCCGGTGATTACCACATCCGGAAGAGCCGCAGCGGCGCGTTCCCGTTCGGCCTCCGTCTGACCGATTGAAGAGGTGTCACTGGTCGCAGCCCAGTCGCGCCGTTCCAATGCGTGATCAAGGAACAGGACCGCGCCCATCACCGCCGCACACAACCCAATCGTGCGCAGCGCATCATGGCGCCGACGTTCCAGCATCCCTGTTGCGGTCATCGAAGCGCTCTGCGGAGCCTGGATGGGTCACCGGCGCAGGATCGTCGATTCGCGAACCGCCGCACCGGGAGTCGACGACGATGGCCGTGTCGGCGCCGTCCTCCTGGCGACAGCCGGGGCGGTCTCGACGAAGAACGGGGCCCACTGCTCGCCCCATCGGCGGATCGCCTCATCAGTCAATTCGACATCCATAGTCACGCTGTCCCGTTGCTGTGCACACTGCAGCACGCGACCGTGGGCATGTAACTGGGCGAACAGGTCACCCCGTTCGGCCGGGATCGTCAACCGGTAACAGGCCATCCCCGCGTTCACCGCCGCTTCGACGGCTTCGATCAAAACCGGAAACCCTTCACGGGTGACGGCGGAGAGGGGCACGACTGCAGGGCCGTTGAGCACGCCCAGGCCGCGGCGGGCCGTCTCATCAAGGCGGTCCAGCTTGTTGAAGACCGTCACGCGGGGCGTTGACGCCACCCCCAGTTCATCCAGCACGTTTTCAACCGCCAACGCCTGCGCCCGCCATGCCGCGTGGCTGCGGTCGATCACGTGCACCAAACACTGCGCATGACGGACTTCCTCCAATGTGGCCTTGAACGCGGCCACCAGGGCGTGAGGTAGCCGGTGGACGAATCCCACCGTATCGGACAATGCGATGGTCGTTTTACGGGGCAGCGTCACATAGCGGATGGTGGGGTCAAGCGTGGCAAATACCTGGTCTCTGGCATCGACATGGGCGCCCGTCAGGGCGTTAAAGATGGTCGATTTTCCGGCGTTCGTATAGCCGACTAGCGCCACAAGCGGCACGGCCTGATGCATCCGGCGCTCACGGTGCACCGCTCTGGTCCGTGCCACTCCGGCAATCTCCTGCTCCAGCATACTGATACGATGGCGGATTCTCCGACGATCCGCCTCCAACTTGGTTTCTCCGGGCCCCCTCGTCCCTATTCCGCCCCCCAGCCGGGACAACAACGTCCCCTGACCCGTCAGTCGCGGCAACAGATACCGGAGTTGAGCCAGCTCCACCTGAAGCTGGCCCTCTCGACTTCTCGCGCGTTGGGCAAATATATCCAGAATCAACTGGGTCCGGTCAATCACTTTGACGCCAAGGAGGGTCTCGAGATGGTGCATCTGCGACGGCGTCAGGTCATGGTTGAAGATGACCAGGTCGACCGATTCTCGTCGGACAGTATCACGCAGTTCCGCCGCTTTGCCGCTTCCGATCACGTAACGGGAATCGGTCGATGGAGACCGTTGGACCAACTGTCCGACGACATCAGCCCCTGCCGAACGGGCTAATTCTTCGAGCTCCTCCACCGAGGGCTCCTCCGCCAACTGGGAGGTCCGCATGTTGAATCGCTGGGCAGCCACACCTCGTCGAACGGCCGGATGTCCGGACGGGCGACGCATTATCTGCTTGATGACGACAATGGCACGCTCGGAGGCCATCACAGTGTGTGGATCGGGTGCGGACAAGTCGATGAACAACGATTATGGCTCGCCATGGTCATGGCACGCATCATTGTGCGTATCATAATCACCCCCCACCGGCTTGTCAACCTCATGCCATCCCGTCAACCCACTGATCTGACAGCAAAAAGCGCAAAATATCTGAGACTTGACAGCGC
>DATJYI010000105.1:0-7277 GCA_035499635.1 Nitrospiria bacterium
GGTGGCGGTGGTGGGCATCCGGTCACGGACGCTGGTCGTGGGGGCGCTGCTCTTTGTAATGCTCTTTCCCTTCCTGTGGCAGGGTGTCTGGCACTCACTGAAGGACTATCAGCGCGCCCGGTTGGTCACGTTTCTGGATCCGTCGGCCGACCCGTTGGGCAAGAGTTACCACCTGATGCAGTCCAAGATCGCCATCGGCTCCGGCGGCTGGTTCGGCAAAGGTTTTCAGGAAGGGACGCAGAGTCAATTGAAATTTCTCCCCGAGGCGCACACCGATTTTGTCTTTTCGGTTCTGGCCGAGGAATGGGGGTTTATCGGCGCGATTGTTGTCATCGGACTGTACCTGACCGTGCTGCTGCTGGGCATGGATGCCGCGATACGGGCCCGGGACATGCTGGGCAGCCTCCTTGCGGTCGGCGTCGTGGCCATGATCGGATTCAATCTGATCATCAACGTGGCGATGACGTCCGGTCTGTTGCCCGTGGTCGGCATCCCGCTGCCGTTGATGAGTTACGGCGGTACGGCGATGGTCGTGACGATGACAGGACTCGGGGTGGTCATGAATGTGCGGATAAGACGGTTATTGCTGTTCCATTGAAGTCCCAAGATTAGGAGTCCAACCACTATGGCGACGGAAATCATCATTAATGCAGTACCGGAGGAGACCCGCGTCGCGCTGTTGGAAAACGGCGTGCTGACGGAGCTCTATATCGACCGGAAACGGGACCAGGGGATTGTCGGCAACGTCTACAAGGGCCGGGTGGCGAAAGTGCTGCCCGGCATGCAGGCGGCGTTTGTCGACATCGGCCTCGAGCGCGCGGCCTTTCTGCACGTCTCCGACATTGCCGCCTTTCCGGAGGGAGAAGCGGCGCAGATCGAGCTGAGCGGGGAGGAGGAGCTGGAGGGGGGCGGTCAGCGAGAGGAGGACGAGGAGGAGGCCGAAGAACGGAGCCCCAGACCGAGAGCGCGGCGGCGGCAGAACGTGTCGATTGAAGAATTGTTGCAGGAGGGCCAGGAGGTCGTGGTGCAGGCCAGCAAGGAGCCGATCGGGACAAAGGGCGCCCGCGTGACCGGCCACCTGTCGTTCCCGGGCCGCTACCTGGTCTACATGCCGACGGTCAATCATCTGGGCGTGTCGCGGCGAATCTCCCGGGAGGAGGAACGGCGGCGACTGCGCGATTTGGTTCAGCAGCAGCGCCGGAGCGGAGCCGGCTACATCATTCGGACGGTCAGCGAAGGGATCAGCGACGAGGAAATCCGCGCCGACATCGAATTTCTCGATCGAATCTGGCAGACGCTGCAGGAGAAACGGGAGCGTCAGGCGGCGCCGTCGCTGTTGCACTCCGATCTCGACCTGAGCTTCCGCATTGTCCGTGATTTGTTCACCAATAAGATGGACCGGCTGGTCATCGATTCCAAGCCGGAATTCGAGCGGATCCAGACTTTCGTGCAGACCTATCTGCCTCACCTCGGCCCCAAAATCGAGCTCTACAGCCGGGACGAACCGATTTTTGACGCCTACGGCATCGAGCTGGAGATTTCCAAAGCGTTGGGCCGGCGCGTCTGGCTGAAGTCGGGCGGCTACATTGTGATCGACCATACCGAGGCGCTGACGGTGATCGACGTGAACACCGGCCGGTACGTGGGCAAGCGCAACCTCGAGGAGACGATTTTAAAGACCAACATGGAAGCGGCCAAGGAGATCGCCTACCAGTTGCGGCTGCGCAACATCGGCGGGCTCATCATCATCGACTTCATCGACATGGAGTCGGGGAAAAACCGCGACAAGGTCTTCGGCGCATTTAAAGAAGCGATGAGCAAGGACAAGGCGCGCACCCATATTCTGAGAATCTCCGAGCTGGGACTGGTGGAAATGTCGCGCGAACGCACGCGCGAAGATCTGCTGCGGGTGTTGAGCGAACCGTGCAGTTATTGCGAAGGGCGGGGCTACACCAAGTCCCCTGCCACGGTCTGTTACGAAATTTTCAGGGAGCTGCGCCGGCTCGATTTCACGGCCCGGGAACGAAAGGTCGTGGTCACGGTCCATCCGACGGTGGCGAATCTGCTCTACGATGAAGAGCGCAAGTCGGTGGACGAGCTTGAGAAAGAACTGTTGAAAAAAATCATCGTGAAAAACGATCCCGCGCTGCACATGGAGCAGTTCGAAATCATCCCGGACTGACCTCCCGCCCGTCCGAACCGTTCATGATCCCGTTCCCGGCAGCCAGCGGAGACGCCGCCACTCGACGGAAGGCCTGGGTGGCCCTTGCGGCGACGGCGGGTTTGACGCCCCGCGGGTGCGCCGCGCTGCTCGCCCGGTACCGCGCTCCGGAGGCCATACTTGCGGCTCCGGCCGCCGCGCTTTCTTCGGCCCCCGGTGTGTCGAGGCCGGCTGCGGACGCGCTGGCCTCCGGTCAGAGCGCTCGACGAGCCGAGCGACTGCTGCGTGATTCGGAACGAGACGGCGCGGCCATTCTGACACCGGACGACGCCGCCTACCCGGCGCGTCTGCGCGACCTTCCCGATCCGCCGCCCGCCCTCTGGTACCGGGGCGGAATGGAACTCGCCTCAGCCATGATCGCCGTCGTCGGCAGCCGCCGGCCGTCCCCCTACGGGAGCATGGTGGCCGAACGATTCGGCCGCGAACTGGCGCTGGCGGGCGTGACGGTGGTCAGCGGACTGGCCCGGGGCATTGACGGCGCGGCCCATCAGGCGGTGCTGGACGCCGGCGGCGATACGATCGCCGTGCTGGGCTGCGGTCTGAATCGCGTCTATCCGTTGGAGCATCGCGCGTTGCAGGAGGCGATCGGACGGGACGGCGCCCTGCTCACGGAGTTTTCCCCGAATACACCGCCGCTGGCGCATCACTTTCCCCGGCGCAATCGTCTGATCAGCGGCCTGGCGCTGGGCGTGGTGGTGGTGGAAGCGGGAGAGCGGAGCGGATCGCTGATCACCGCGCGCCTTGCCCTAGAGCAGGGGCGTGAGGTGTTTGCCGTGCCGGGCAATCTGGGTGTCGGCGGCAGTATCGGCACCAACCGATTGATCAAATCGGGCGCCACGCTGGTCGAACGGGTCGAGGATATTCTCGAGGCGGTCGCCGCGCAGATTGACCCCTCGATCGTCCGTCCTTTGCGCCCGACGCCCTCAGCCGACCGGATGTCCGCGCATGCGGCCGAGGCGTCGTTAACGACGGAGGAACGCGCATTGGCGGGACATGTCACACATGAACCGCTCCACATGGATGAACTGGCTGCCCGGGCGGGCCGGCCTGTCCGGCATGTGGCCGCCTTGCTGGTGTCGTTGGAGCTGAAAGGCGCCGTTCGTCAACTGCCGGGACAGTTTTATTGCCGATCGACGTTGTAACGGACTCGGGCGCCGCCGCGCGACTGGCCGAAAATCAATCATACGCTATAATATGCTGACATGCGGATGATCCCGCGCTTCATCCGGATCAGCCAGGCGGATCAACCACGATGAAACGACGAGCGAAAGAGCTAAGCACTGAACGAGCACACCGCCCGACCCGGACCGGACGCCCCGCGCGCCGTCAAACGGGCGGCCGTTCGGCGACGGGTTCGATCGGCCGTGCGGTCAAGACTGCGGCCCGATCCGCGAAAGCGGCCGGCCGCGCCGGGGAGGACGCCCCGCCGCCGTCCAAAGGCCGGTCGTTGCTCATCGTCGAATCGCCCTCAAAGGCGAAGACCTTGAGCAAATATCTGGGTCGGCAATTCATGGTCAAAACCTCCGTGGGCCACATCAAGGATCTGCCCAAGAGCAAGCTCGGCATCGATGTGAAGCACGAATTCAAGCCCGAATATGTCGTGATCCAGGGCAAACAGAAGGTGGTGGACGAGATCAAAGCGGCGGCCGCGCAGGCCGCCAGGATTTATCTCGCCCCCGACCCCGACCGGGAAGGAGAGGCGATCGCGTGGCACATTGCCGAAGAGCTCAACGGCAGACGGCCGGAGCTGTACCGGGTGTTGATCCATGAAATTACCGAACGGGCGGTGCGGGACGCGATTGCGAACCCCGGCCGGATCGACATGCACAAGGTCCAGGCCCAGCAGGCCCGGCGGGTGCTGGACCGGATTGTCGGCTACACGGTCAGCCCGTTGTTGTGGGAGAAGGTGCGCCGCGGGCTGAGCGCAGGCCGGGTGCAATCGGTCGCGGTGCGGTTGATCTGCGAACGCGAGAAGGAGATCACCGCCTTCGTCAAGGAAGAATTCTGGTCGGTGACGGCCACGGTGCAGGGAGCCGCCCCGCCCCCCTTCGCCGCGAAGCTGGCCAAACTGAACGGCGAGCCGATCAACCTCACGACGCAGACGCAGGCCGAGGAGGCCGCGGCGCTGATCCGCGGCGCGGAGCTCACCGTGGCGTCGGTCGAGCAAAAGGAGAAGCGCCGCAATCCGCTGCCGCCGTTTACGACCAGCAAGTTGCAGCAGGAGGCGGTGCGCAAGCTCAGATTTACGGCCAAGAAGACCATGACCATCGCCCAGCGGCTCTATGAGGGGGTTGAACTGGGCAAAGAGGGACCGGTTGGCCTGATCACCTACATGCGGACCGATTCGACGCGCATCTCCAACGACGCGCTGGACGAAGTACGCCGCTACATTGAATCCGAACACGGGGCGGCCTACCTGCCGGAACGGCCGAACGTATACAAAAACAAGAAGGGCGCCCAGGACGCGCACGAAGCGATCCGGCCCACCGCGGTCGACCGCCACCCCGATCAGCTCCGATCGATCCTGGAACGGGACGCCTACCTGCTCTACAAGCTGATCTGGCAGCGGTTCGTTGCCAGCCAGATGACCCAGGCCCTATATGACGTGACTCGGGCCGAAATCACCGCACAGGCCGCAAAAGGGCGCGCGTTGCTCACAGCGACCGGCACGGTGATGAAGTTTCCCGGCTTTACCACGCTCTACACCGAGGCGCGGGAAGAGACGTCACCGGATGCCGCCGCTAGACCTGGCGCGCCCGCCTCCGAAACGGAGGAGGCCGACCGCATTGAAGGAGGCATGGCCCTCCCGCCGCTCCAGCAGGGCGACCGGCTGAGTCTGTTGGGGGTCGAGCCGAAGCAGCATTTCACCCAGCCGCCGCCCCGCTATAACGAAGCGCTGCTGGTCAAGGAGCTGGAGGAGCTCGGCATCGGCAGGCCCAGCACCTACGCGACAATCATCTCCACGATCCAGGAGCGCAAGTACGTGGACAAGATCGAGGGGCGGTTCCATCCGACCGAGCTGGGGCAGGTTGTGAACGAGCTGCTCATCACGCATTTCCCCGACATCTTCACCGTCCGTTTCACGGCGAAGATGGAGGAGGAGCTGGACGAGATTGAGGAGGGCCAGCTTCGCTGGGTGCAGGTGATGGAGGATTTCTACAAACCATTTGAAAAACGGCTCTCCAAGGCCCAGGTCGAGATGCAGGACGTGAAGCGGCGTGAGATCCCGACCGAGCATCAGTGCGACAAGTGCGGCAAACCGATGATCATCAAATGGGGCCGCCACGGCAGTTTTCTCGCCTGTTCAGGCTATCCCGATTGCCGGAACACTAAGGAATTCGTCAAGGAGGCCGGCGGTGCCATCAAGATTGTCGAGCGGGCGGCCGAGGCAACAGGTGAACAGTGTCCGCAATGCGGCTCAGCCATGATCGTCAAACGGGGCCGGTTCGGCCGGTTCCTGGCTTGCAGCCGCTATCCCGACTGCAAAACCACCCAGTCGATGACGACCGGCGTCGCCTGCCCGCAGGAGGGGTGCGACGGCAAACTGGTCGAGAAGCAAAGCCGGCGGGGCAAGCGATTCTACGCCTGCAGCCGCTATCCCAAGTGCACGTTCGCCCTCTGGGACCGGCCGGTGGCGCGCGCCTGCCCGCAATGCCGGGCGCCGTTCCTGGTCGAAAAATTCACCAAATCCCGCGGGGCCGAGGTCGTCTGCCGACAGCCGGATTGCGGGTATAAGGAAGAGCCGGTACAGCAGCAGGAGACCGCGGTCTGAGCTGAGCATTCGTTTGCAGCGATGGACAGCGGAGGGACACTGATCCCGCCGTGTTTGCGGTCTGATCCGGCCGCAGCCGACTCACCCGTCATTTCTTGAATGCCCGTCATCAATCCGTTACAATAAGCCTCTCATCAATTTTTTATAAGGGAAAATGTCATGACTTCTGACCTCATCGTTCTCGGCGGGGGACTCGCCGGCTGCGAAGCGGCCTGGCAGGCGGCCGAGCGGGGCGTCACGGTCGATCTCTATGAAATGCGGCCGGCCGTACCGACGCCCGCGCACCGGACCGACCGTCTAAGCGAACTGGTCTGCAGCAATTCACTCGGCTCGAATGATCCGGTCCATGCGGCCGGGATCCTGAAGGCCGAGATGCGCCGGTTGCGTTCATTGATTCTGCGCGTGGCCGATGAGGTACCGGTGCCGGCCGGATCGGCGCTGGCGGTCGACCGCGAGCTCTTCGCCGCCGCCGTGACCGCGGCGATTGAGGGTCATCCCCGGATCCGGGTGATCCGTGAGGAGGTGATCGATCTGCCGGAGGAGCGCCCCGTGATCGTGGCTACCGGCCCGTTGACTTCCGACCGGCTGGCGAAATCGATCCAATCGGTGATCCGGGCCGAGTACCTGGCCTTTTTCGACGCCATTGCACCGATCGTGGACGCGGAGACGATCGACATGTCGATCGCGTTTCGCGCCTCCCGCTACGACAAGGGGGGGGACGATTATGTAAACTGTCCCATGAACCAGACCGACTACAACCGGTTTTACGACGAACTGGCCGTGGCGCAACGGGTGGTGACCAAGCCGTTTGAGCAGACGCCCTATTTCGAGGGCTGCGTCCCGATCGAGGTCCAGGCGGATCGGGGCCGGCAGACGCTGCTCTTCGGTCCGATGAAGCCGGTGGGGCTGGTCGATCCCCGCACCGGCGCGCGCCCCTACGCCGTCGTGCAGCTGCGGCAGGAGAACCGCTTCGCGAGCTGTTACAACATGGTCGGATTTCAGACGAAGCTCACCTGGCCGGAGCAGCGGCGGATTTTCCGGATGATTCCGGGACTGGACAAGGCCGAGTTCCTGCGGTTGGGCAGCCTGCACCGGAACACGTTTCTCAACGCGCCGCGCGTGTTGCATCCCACGCTCCAGTGCCGCGCCCGTCCCACGCTCCTCTTTGCTGGGCAGCTGGTGGGCGTGGAAGGCTATGCGGAGGCGGCCGCCATGGGGCTGCTGGCCGGTCTGAACGGTGCGAGAGTGTTCCGCGGCGAAACGCCGGTCGTGCCGCCTGCGACC
>DATJYI010000106.1:0-10824 GCA_035499635.1 Nitrospiria bacterium
GCTCGAGACTCAACCGGCCGAACCTTTACGGCCCGATCGCGCCCCCACACTCAAGGAGCACGAACAGATGATGATCCGTAAGACCCTTGAGGAGTGCCAATGGGTGATCGAAGGCAGTCACGGCGCCGCGTCCAGACTCGACATGCCCCCCAGCACGCTTCGGGACCGGATGCGAAAATACGGCATCGAGAAGCAGCAAGGGCGCGGCTAATGCCGATGCCATCAGATTTGTTTTCATCCTAAGTCACCCTCCAGCCGCAAATTGCCCACGGCGCCCACGATATCCGTGGGCCCACATGGATTCCGTGGGACCGTCATCTGGCGCAATCCAGCCGCCATTCAATTGCAACATCCCGTTGTTATTCTTCTTCTCCTCAATAGCGCCATCGTCATTCAATACTGGCATCATGATTGCACATTCAATGGCCGTGAGAGCGAGATGTTTTGCGGATAGGCGATCCGTTCGAGTCAAAGGGGGGTGACGCGTACCCCAAGGAGGCAAGATGGATCTCTTTGCTGTCGCAACCAAGCGCGCGATTCCGGGCATTATGATTTTGAATCACCGCAAAAGACCCGAATTTATCAATAATAGCGCCCTTCATTTCATCTCACTCCTGCACCGTGAGGCCTCTTCCCCGCGGAAGAAACGCCCTCATCGCCTTGTCGCGCCTGCCGTGATCACCGACCTCTATGACAGCCTCATCAACACGAAGAATTCCGACTCGCCGTCTTCTGACCACGGCAGCGGCCGCATGCCCTGCCGGATCGTGCTGGTGCCCACGCAGGAGGCCACATTCTGCTGCCGCGGTTTTTTCATCGACGAGCGGCGGTCCCAGGTTAAGCAGCCCTTTCACATCATGATCTTGATCGAACGGATGAGTCTGGAACGCCACGGGATTGATTTGGAAAAACTCCAGCCGCAGTTCGGTCTGACGAACCGGCAGCTGGAGATCATGAAACCGCTTCTGTCCGGAGCGAGCAACAAGGAGATCGCGGACAAACTGTGCCTCTCTGAAGACACGATCAAAGGTCACTTGAAGCACATAATGAGACAAATGGGGGTCAGTTCGAGAACGGAACTCCTGAGCATGATCTTCCAACATTGAGTTTCATCTGGGTGTTCCGTTGAGCAAAGGACCGGGACACCCTGGGAGTGAGGCAATCCGGCATGAGGCGTCGCGCGTAGCAGGGAGAAAGCGCGCGAAGATCCTGCAGCCGGACGACCATACGGCAGAAGGAGCGGCACGGATGTCAGACGAAATAGAGTTTATCCGGGTAACAGACGAAAATTTCGCAAAGGAGGTTCTGGAGCACCCCGGTCCCGTCCTGGTGGAATTCACCAAAAAAGCGTACGGGGGCCATTACATTGTCGCCACAACCATGCAGGAGATCCTCCGGAACTATCACAACAAGATCAAGTTCACCAGGCTCGATGTGGATCTTGCCGTGGAAACGGCGAAGCATTTCCGTATCCGGGAGATTCCGACCGTGCTCTTTTTTCGAGACGGGGTCGTCGTCGCCTACTTGATTGGCATCTTTCGAAAGAAGGATATCATGGCCAAATTGCAGGCCGTTGTGGGACACGAGCAGAATAACGCCGGGGAGGCGACCGATCAACCGTGATGCACGGGCCGCTGAGCAAAACTACACCCGGAAGCGGATCGAGGTGATCCCAGGATGGCTACGGTATCCATCCAAGCCTGCCGGCGGCAGGGCTTCCGGGTCCGGTGGCACTGGGACAGCGTCCCAGGCTACGCGATGGAGATCGTGGCGCCTTAAGACGCTGCCACCTCACTCGCCGTAGGGTTCGTACTGCCCACTGGACCACCTCCTCTCATCGGCGATGCACTGCGCAAGGCGGGCCCAGAACCCGCCCGTCCCCTCCGCCGGACCGCCGTTGTCAGGCCTCAGGGCCGCCTCCCGTTTCTCCGGGGAGACTCGGGGAGGAGTGCCTCCCCTTTTAATCCACTAATATAGCACAGGATCGACGCGTATCCATATTATTTTCACTTTGATGACATGCTCGGATCTCATACTCCGAAGGAACGGCGGACTCCTCAAGCGGTCGCGGCTGACCGCCTCCCGTTGATCTCACGGGAGCAGGCCTTTCAGCATCCGCTGCCACAGGTCGTCGGCGATCTCCTCAAACGGGATGCGCACCTCCCGCACATCCTCCCCCGCCAGCGTCGCTTCCCCCGAGGCCTCCCAGACAATCTCGCCGGTCTGCGTATCCCACAGTTGCACGGACAGCCGCAATACCGACACACGCGTCTGTACGATGCGCAGGCCGAACGCCGAGAAACGGCCCGACATGCTCTGGCTGAATGCCGCCATGCCGGGCTGAAAGACATAGCGGGCACCCGTCGCCTGACCGATCTTCTGCAGCGTGCCCCGATCGAGGATTCCGCTCACCAGATAGTCGGAGACCATCGAAGCATAGACCTCCGCCAGCCCTTCGCGGTTGATCCGGCTGAGCGTTTCATGGGCCGGAATCATCTTCATGGAGGGATACGACTCCTTCATGGCAAGGGAAAGGGAACGAGAGACCTGCTGACTGTAACCCTCCAGCCCGAATCCGACGACGGCATTAAGCACCGCCACCTGCTCGTGCTGCAGTGAGAAGGGATCAAAGGAGGACGATTTTGAAGTGAACGAGGTCTCGCTGCCGATCTGCTTCAGCGGCCCGGCGCAGGCGGTCAGCAACAGTGCGCTCAGCAGCAGGATGCCGCAGAGGCGTCGCCGTGATCCCCTCATTGGTGATCTCCTCGCCCTGTTTCACGGGATGACGCCGTCGCGCCCGCACGGAGTTGTTCCACGGCGATCTCCCGCATCCTGAACTTCTGGATCTTGCCGGTGACGGTCATCGGAAACTCCTTCACAAACGAAATGTAGCGCGGGATTTTGAAATGGGCGATCCTGCCCTTGCAGAACTCCCGTATCTCCTCTTCGGTCGCGCGCTTGCCCGGATGGAGCTGAATCCAGGCGGCCACCTCTTCACCATAGAACGGGTCCGGGACGCCGAAGACCGCCGCCTCCGCGACGTTCGGATGAGTGAACAAATAATCCTCGATCTCCCGCGGAAAAATCTTCTCCCCGCCGCGGATGATCATTTCCTTCAGCCGGCCGGTCACCTGCACGTAGCCGTCGCCGTCCATCATCCCAAGGTCGCCGGAATGGAGCCAGCCCTGCGGGTCGATCGCCCTGCGGGTGGCCTCCTCATCTCCGTAATAGCCCCGCATGACGTGATAGCCGCGAAAACAGATTTCGCCGACCTGGCCCGGCGGCACGGTCCGTCCTGTGGAGAGATCGACGATTTTGACCTCCTGGTGCGGCAGGTTCGTCCCCACCGTCTCCGCGCGGCGCTCGAGCGTGTCGTCCGGCGCCGTGATGTGGGTGATCGGCGACGATTCCGTCTCCCCGTAGGCGATCAGCATCTCGCGGCAATGCATCTCCTCCATCACCCGCCTCATGAGCAGCGGCGGGCACGGCGCGCCGGCCATGATCCCGGTGCGAAGCGTCGACAGGTCGAACGCCCGGAATTCAGGGTGCTCCAGCTCGGCGATGAACATCGTGGGCACGCCATGAATGGCGGTGCACCGTTCCCGTTCGACGGCCCGCAAGGTCTGCTCCGGATCGAAATGCTCGGCCGGAATGACGAGGCACGCGCCGACCGACAGGCACATCAGATTGGAAACCACCATGCCGAAACAATGATAAAACGGCACCGGCACGGCGAGCCGGTCCGTTTCGGTGAATCGCAGGGCGCGGGCGGTGAACCAGGCGTTGTTCAGAATGTTGTGATGGGTCAGCACGACGGCCTTCGGAAAGCCTGTCGTGCCCGACGTGTACTGGATGTTGATCGGATCGTCCCGGTCGAGCGCGGCCGTGATAGACCCAAGTTGCTCCGCCGTCACCCGATCGCCCGCCGCCAGCACCTCCTGCCAGGTGAGCAGACCGGTCTGCGGACGATCCGTTTTCTCAGCGGCCGCCGGATCGTACGCCGCGACGTGGCGCAGAAAGGGAAAGGCCGCGCTGCGCCAATGTCCGGGCGGCCCGGCCTTCATCTCCGGGATCAGCTCAACGAGCATCGCAACGTAGTCGCTGGTGCGGAAGCGCGGAATCACGAAGAGCCCCTGCACTTCGGAGCGCTGCAGGGCGTAGGCCAGCTCCCGGGCGCGATAGGCCGGATTGATGTTGACCAGCACGGCGCCTAATCGTGCCGTGGCCAGCTGCAGCAGCAGCCACTCGATATTGTCGGTGGACCAGATTGCGATCCGGTCGCCCGTCTCGAAGCCGAGGCCCGCGAGCCCGCGCGCCAGGTCGTCGACCGCCCGGGCCAGTTGAGCATAGGTGAGTCGGCGGTTCTGGTGGAGCGAGACAACGGCTTCGCGGTCCGGCCATTGCGCTGCGACGCTGGAGAAATGCTCAGGGATTGTGGCGCCGAGCAGCGGCTCGCCCCCCCCGCGGTGATGGTAGCTGATCCGGGCCTGGTCCGCCGTCACCGGACCCCCGCCCAATAGGCGTCCACCGCCGCCTGCAGCTCCGCCAGCAGCGGCTCGTTTCGTTGCGGATGGAACAGATGCACAAACCGCCCCTGCGCCTTCAGGTAGTCCTCCACCGGACGCCGCTGTCGCGGGATGACCGTATGGGTCACCGCGCCGTCGAGATATTCCTTCAACGGCCAGACCCCCGAGTTGACGGCCAGCTTGCCGATCTTCACGCTCTCCTGCGGGTCGTAGTCCCAGCCGGTCGGACAGGGAGCAAGCGCGATGATCATCCGCGGCCCCTTCATCCGTTTGGCCTTTTCGATCTTTCGCGCCAGGTCGAGCGGCTCCGAGCCGATGACGGTGGCGACATAGGCCGGCTTGTGCGCCACCCAGATCGAAAACAAATCCTTCTTGTGGCCGGCAAAACCCCCGGGCCCCCTGCTCGTGGCCGTCCGGGCGGCATGAGGCGTGGCGGCCGAGTACTGCTGGCCGGTGTTGCCGTAGCCCTCGTTGTCGTAGCAGAGATAGATGAAATTCAGGTTCCGCTCCATGGCGGCCGACGCGGAGGAGAGCCCCATGCCGTAGGCTGCGCCGTCGCCGGTGAGGACCACCACGTCGAGATCCTCCGCGGGCGCGAGCTGTTTTTTGTTCAGGAGAATGTCCAGCGCGTCGCGCACCCCCTGGGCGCCGGCGGGCGCCGACGCCATGGAGGTGTAGAGCCACGACCCGCGGAACGGCGTGAAGGGATAGACGGAGAGCAGCGTCATGCAACCGGCGGCGTTGACGAAGACGGTCTTCTCTCCAAGGACGTCGTAGATTTCGTGCAGCGCCAGCAGTCCGCCGCAGCCGGCGCACATGGGCGTGCCCGCACCCAGCAAATGGGTCGAGGGCAGGTCCTTCATCCGTTGAAAGATCGTCTCCTGTCCGCTCATGGGTGCTCCCTCATTGCCGTCGCTCAACGTGGGCGACCGCCTGAAGTTTTCGCATCTGCAGGAGTTCGTCGCGGGTGTAGAGCAGTTTCGGCGGGGGCGTCACGCCGGCGTCCGCCGCCTCGCGGGTGATCCTCGCCATGTCGAAAAACTCTTCGTCGGTGATGTCGCGCCCGCCCAGGCCGCCGATAAAGCTGGTCAGCACGGGGGGCGACTCTCGTTGTCCGTAGAGCGCGGACGCCAGCTCGGCGTGAAGCACGCCGCCCTTTCCCATCGACAGGTTCTGGTCGATGACCGCCGCGCCCCGTTTGCCGGCGAGCGCCCGCCGCAGCTGCGCCGCCGGAAAGGGACGCAGCAGCCTCGGCCGCACGAGCCCCACCGCCTGGCCGGCGTCGCGCAGATGGTCGACGGCGGCCTTGGCCTTGGTGGCAAACGAGCCCATCATGACGAAGACCACCTCCGCGTCGTCGGTCCGATAGGTCTCGACCGCGGTCTGGCTCCTTCCGAACCGGACGGCGAACTCCCCGGCGATTTCGTCATAGACGTCGAGCGCCTTCAACGCCGCCAGATGCATTTCATACCGGAAATAGGAATAGGACGACCCGCCGAGCACGACCACGGCCTGGCTGGTGGGCATGCCGGCCCGGAAGGCGATGGTCCCGGCGTCGAACGGCGGAAGAAAGGCGTCGACCACGGCGGCGTCGGGGAGTTCGACCGGCTCGCGGGTGAAGGAGAGATAAAAGCCGTCCAGATTGACGATCACTGGCAGGCGGACACGCGCCTCCTCGGCCAGGCGGAAGGCGAGCAGCGTGCCGTCCAGCACCTCCTGGCAGGTGGCGCAATGGAGCTGCAGGCAGCCGGAGTCCCGCGCGGCCAGAATGTCGTTGTGGTCGGGCTCGAGCGTGATCGGCGCCGCCAGGCCCCGGGACACATTGACCAGGACGAACGGCGCGCGCCAGCCGGCCACCGTGTAGAGCATTTCCATCCCGTACAACAATCCCTGGCTGGAGGTGGCGGTAAAGACGCGCACGCCGGTTGCCGCGGCGGCGCCGGCGGCCGTGATCATCGAATGCTCCGATTCGAGCGTGACCAGGCGGCCGCCCATCTCACCGCCCTCGATCCAGTCCGCAAGCGACTCGATGATTTCCGTCTGGGGGGTGATGGGAAATGCCGGGATGTAGTCCGCCTTCGCCAACCGTGCACCCCAGGCGGCGGCTCCGTTGCCGGTCAGCAGCGTGCGCGGCATGCTAGGCCGGCCTCCCCGCCTGCTCACGGGCCTGCCCCTCCCGCTCCGGAACCGCTTCGATGGCGTGAGTCGGACACTGCACCACGCAGATCATGCAGCCTTTGCAGTGATCATAGTCGATCTCGGGGTAGCCTTCGGTCGTCACGCGGACGGCGCTCTCCGGACAATAGGTGCTGCACAGCGGCCAACAGCGATGGCAGCGGTCATAGTGGATCACCGGCCGGAGTGTGCGCCACAGGCCGGTCTTCACTTCCGTGCTGGTCAGGCCGGCATGGATCACGGGGGCGGAGATGCGGGCAGCTTCAAACGGCAGGTCGATCCAATCGGGAGGCGCATACCCGGAGGCCGACGCCTCCCCGCCCTCCGTGACGGACCCTGCATGATCGGCCGCCAGCCGGAAGGCCGCAATCGCCTTCTCCAGGTTCTTGTCGATGAGACCGGGGCCGAGCGACGCCAACTCCTCCCTGATCGCACGCTCGACGGTCTCCAGGCCGATCACGCCGACGAGGCGGGCGGCGGCCCCGGTGCAGGCGGCGCCGATCAACGCGGGCGCCGCGCGCGCTTCCTCGTCAGCCGGCTGGGGCAGCGACACGACAGGCGATTCGAGATTCAGCCGGCCGCGAAACGATACGAGGCTCTCCGAGCTGTTGATCAGCAGTACGGTGCGCGGACGAACGCCGAGGAGCACGCCCGCCGCCGGCACGGGGACCAGCGTCTCATCGGCGATAATCACCAGATCCGGCCGCTGGATCACGCCCCGCTCGTGGATGGGCCTTCGGGAGGCCCGGACATAGGCGAAGACCGGTGCGCCGCGCTGCTCGGCGCCGTAACGCGGCGCGTCCTGGACTTCAAACCCCTCCAGGAAGAACGCCCGGCCCAGGATGCGGCTGGCCGTCTTCATGCCCTGCCCGCCCCGGCCGTGGAATCGGATTCGATACATGGCGTGTTTTTTTAGATGTGGGGGCCCGTGCGGCAAGAACGGAGAAGGGTCATCGAATACATTCCCCAAAAGCGTTGCGTTTGGGTTGGCGATGCCCCCACAGGTTGATTAAATGTGGGGATCCGTGCGGAGCAAACGGAAAAATGTCCTCCGATATCCCCACTCCCCTGGGCCGCCGTTTATGTCCCATCGGCCACCATGGAGCCTGGCTTACACAGGGCCCCACTTCACCTGCCCATCGCCCGTCGGCGGCAAGCCGGGTTCCTTCCAATCGGGGGACTGAAAGAGCGTCAAATCCCATCGGTCCGTCAATACGTCGTGCCGCAGGATGTAGAGATTGCCGTCATCGCCGCGGAATTTGAAATAGCGGTGGTCCGGCGCCAGCCAGCTGTCGAGCACCTCGACCACGCCGACCCGGCGTTTGTCAAAAAAGACGGCCCGGGGCGTCTCTTCGCCCCGATAGCCCGCGTAGCATTCCACCCGCAACGCCATGCCGATCTGCATCCTAACACAGAACCGGGGCGGGTTCACGTTGGGACCGGGCCTTGTCCGCGATCACGGCGGGCCCGTATAATGGGACGGTCGACACCATGCCGACCGCACGACGCACATCGAAACGCGCCTTCCCCCTCTCCAAGGTCTACGGCCTGCTCGAACCCGGGCCGGTGACGCTGGTGACGACCGTCCGCGACGGCCGCCCGAACATCATGACGATGTCGTGGCACACGATGATCGACTTCGAGCCGCCGATCGTCGGCTGCGTGATCAGCGACCGGAACTTCAGCTTCAAAAGTTTGCTGGCAACGAAAGAATGCGTCATCAACATCCCGACGGCGGAGCTGGCGACGCAGGTCGTCGGCTGCGGGAACAGCTCGGGATGGCGAAGAGACAAGTTTGCCGATTTCCATCTGACCCCGTTGCCCGCTTCGCGCGTCGCACCGCCGCTCATTGCCGAGTGCTATGCCAGCCTCGAATGCAAGGTGATCGACGCGTCGCTGACCGACCGGTATTGCCTGTTCATCCTTCAGGTGCTCAAAGCCTGGGTTGATCCCTCCAACAAACATCCAAAGACTCTTCATCATCTTGGCCGGGGTGCCTTCATGATCGCCGGCCGGACGATTCGGCTGCCCTCAAAGATGAAGTAGCCGCCCCTTCGGCGGGCTGACTGACGCCGGAGACCGAAGCGCTCCTTCAACGCCTTGACAGATCAACCCGTTGCGTTACAGTCACAGATGACGAAGGCCCCACCCGTGCGCATCGCCGCATTCCGCGCCGAGGGGGCTTCACAATCACCAACGGGAGGCAGACACGATGAAAACCGCTCTTATAGCAGTCAGTCTCACCGGCGCCCTGTTCCTGATCGCGCCGGCCGCCGCGCCGGTTTTTGCGGATGAAGCGCAAGGCCAGCAGACGATCAAGACCGATACCCAGACGATCCATCAAGACCGGAAAACAGTCCGGACGGACAAGGCGACGAAGCGCACCGACATCAAGCAGCGCAACGCCGCCCGGCATCAACTGCACAAGGATGCCGCGTCGGGCAACAAAACCGCCGTCAAACAGGACGCCGCCACGCTGCACGCCGACCGGCAGACCGTTCGAGCCGATCGTCACACCGTCAGGAAAGACCGGGCCACGCTTCACAACGACAAAAAGACCCGACGTCACGACGTGAAAACCCACAAACAAAACCAACAAGGGTAGTCGTTTCGGTTCGCTGCTCGCTCGGCACGTCATTCCAAACGGGTGACGGCGGCGCTTTCCGGCCGCCTCACCCGTTCATTTTTCCACCGGAGAATCGCCCGTCGCCGTCGTCAAAAGTTGACCCGTCGATAGAAGAGCCGTTTCGCTATTTCCGCCACCAGAACGTACGCGAGTACGATGAACCCCATCACAAGCAGATACGAGAGGGGCAGCGGCACAAAGCCGAAGAGGCGACCCGCCGGGGTGAACGGCAGGAGGAGGGTCGCCGCCACCGTGAGCAGGGTTGCCGACAGCAGCCAGGCGCTGGGCCGGCTGGCGAAAAAGGGGCCCCGGCTCCGGATCACCAGCACGATCAGTGACGCCGAAACAACCGATTCGACGAACCAGCCGGTCCTGAATTCCTGCGTCGAGGCGTGGAGCATGACGAGCAACACGCCGAAGGTGAGATAATCGAAGATCGAGCTGACCAAACCGAAGGTGATCATGAACAACCGGATAAATCGAAGGTTCCACCGACGGGGGTGGTCGACCATCTCGGCATCGACGCAGTCGGTGGCGATGGTCATCTCGGGGAAATCGGTCAGAAAATTGGTCAACAGAATTTGTTTGGGCAGGAGCGGCAGAAAGGTGAGAAAAAGGGAGGCGCCGGCCATGCTGAACATGTTGCCGAAATTGGCGCTCGTCGCCATGAAGACGTATTTGAGCGTGTTGGCAAAGGTCTTCCTCCCCTCTCGCACCCCTTCCACCAGCACGCCCAGCTCCTTCTCGAGCAGAACGATATCCGCCGCCTCCTTGGCGACGTCCACTGCGCTTTCCACGGAGATGCCGACATCCGCGGAATGGAGCGCGGAGGCGTCGTTGATCCCGTCCCCAAGATAACCAACAACGCGACCCGCTTTCTTGAGCGCCAGGATGATCCGCTCCTTCTGGTTCGGCTCCACCTCGGCAAAGAGCTCAATGTCAGCGATGCGCTCGCGCAACGCGTCGTCGCTGATCCGATGCAGCTCCGGTCCCGTCAGAATCGTGGGATTCAGGAGTCCCATTTCGCGGCAGATGAAGCCGGCCACAAGGCGGTTGTCTCCGGTGATGATCGTGAGCGCGATGCCCAGCTCCTTCAACTGGCGGATGGTCTCCACCGCCTCCGGCTTGGGCGGATCGAAGAGGACAAGAAACCCCGAAAAAATCATCCCGGTCTCGTCCTCCTTCGCAATGGTCGCGCCCCGCCCCATCGGCCGGTAGGCGACGCCCAGCACGCGGAACCCCTGATTGCCGAGCGCTTCAAACCGCTGCTGCAGCGCGGGCCGCACCGTCGGCAGGTCGACGATCGCTCCCCCGGAGGTCTCCGCCGAGGAGCAAACGGCCAGCACGTTCAGCAGCGCCCCCTTCGTGATCATGACGTGCGCCCCGTCGTGCGCCACCAGAATGCTCAGCCGCTTCCGAAGGAAGTCGTACGGCACCTCGTCCAGTTTGTGGTAGCCGGATGTTTCCACGGACCGATGGTTTCGGATCGCCTCGTCG
>DATJYI010000107.1:0-7688 GCA_035499635.1 Nitrospiria bacterium
GCAGGGCCTTCCGGACAGTGTCCGGAAGGCCCTGTCATTTCACCGGCGCTTGACAATTATTGGACGAATTCCTATGCTGGGGACGATCTTTTCTCGCGGCACTGAGAGGCATTCCTGATGACGACCCGATGGCTACTGACCGGATTATTCGCCTGCTGCCTGCTTGCAGCCACTGCATGCACTCTCTTCAGTCCAACGACATCGGCCCCACCGCAGGCTGGCGGTCTGCGGACGCTGGTCATCCCCGACGACGCCGAAGTCATCGTCGACGGCGTCTCAATGGGGCCGGCCAGCAAATATCGCGGGCGCGACTTCATCCCAGTGAAGGGCGGCGCACACCAGGTTGAGATCAGGAAGGAGGGCTACCAGCCCTACCGGGATGCGGTCTTCATCAACAACAACATGATCATGATTACGGTAACGTTGAAAAAGGCAGAATAAACATTCGGTAAGTAAGGGCGCAGCGTGCTGCGCTCCTATGCCGGCTACGGCGCCCCTTCCGGGCGATCTGCAAACGGCACCACCACCGCATCCTTGCCGTCATAGGCGGGCGTGAAGATGGCCAGCGCCACGGTCGCCTCCGGCCCGTCATTGACGTAATAGTGGGGCGTTCCTTTCGGCACGAAGAAGACGTCTCCCTTGCGGGCGTTCAGAATCCGGCCCTTCATCACCAGCCGTCCCCGGCCGCGCAGCATCACGATCGTGGCATCGTGCGTCTGGTGGACGTGCGGCTGCTCCCGATTCCGGATCTGCACGAGATAATGCGAGACGGCCGGCTGTTCCGACAGGAGCACCCCCTTGATGTTTTCATCCGGCTGGAGCGGATTGGCCTTGACGATCTCCTGCCACCGCTGGGGCTCTGGCCCGATGTAGAGCACCTCCTGATTGTCCGGATGGCGCGGCGCGGCCGTCATCCCTGCGCAGCCGGCCAGGACAATCGCCAATATGGTGGCAAACCAATGGCGGAACGTAAGGGCGTATCGCCAGACGCCCCTATTCGGGTAAGGATTGACTTCCCTTGCGGGTTTATCCAGAATACCCTTCGACGACATGAACACCTCCAAAGACGCCGTCACTGCCACGCTGCTGCGTGACATCCTCCGGTCGGTCTCCCGGTCGTTCTACCTGACCCTGCGCGTCGCGCCGCCGGCCACGCGCCGCACGCTCGGCCTGGCCTATCTCTTCTGCCGTGCGGCCGATACGATCGCCGATACCGGCCTGCTTCCCCGGGCGGAACGGCTCCCCCAGCTCGGACTCTACCGCGAACAATTCCTCCAACCGGCCATCCAGTGGGACCGGCTGTTCGCGCTCGGCGCCCGTCTGAATCCCGACGGCGGCAGCCCTGGCGAACGGGCGCTGCTCACGCGGCTCGGCGACTGCTTCCATCTGCTGCTGACCCTGCCGCAGCCGGAGCAACGGCTAATCCGCGCCCTGGTCTGCACGCTCACGAACGGCATGGCGATGGACCTGACGTCCTTTCCAGGCGACGACGCCGCCACGGCGCGCGCGCTGCCCACGATCAAGGAAACGGATCAATACTGCTACTTCGTCGCCGGCTGCGTGGGCGAATTCTGGACGCGCCTGCACCGGCTTCACATCCCGGCCATGGCCGCCGTTCCTGAAGAGGAGCAGTGCCGGCTGGCCGTCGAATTCGGCAAGGGGCTGCAGATGACCAACCTTCTCAAGGATCTGGCCGTCGATCTGGCGCGCGGCCGCTGCTACATCCCGACGGATCAACTGGCCGCCGCGGGATTGTCGCCGGCCGACCTGGCCAAGCCGGGCGCGCTGCCGGCGCTGCGCCCCATCGTGCATCGCCTCATCAAGCTGACGATCGATCATTTGGATCACGGGTGGCGGTATATTGAAGGCTTGCCGAGACGGCCGTTCCGGCTGCGGCTGGCCTGTCTGTGGCCCCATCTGCTGGCGCTCAAGACGCTCGCGCTGGTTGCGGCGACCGACCGGCTGCTTGAACCGGCGCCGTTGAAAATCAGCCGCGCGGCCGTCTACCGGACCATGGCCGTCACAACGCTCGTGATCTGGTCGCCGCGACTGCTGAGCCGGTATCACTCGCGGCTGCGCCGCCGGTTGATGCGCGTACTTGGCGCCTAAACCGGCGTCACGTCAGCAACCTCAATTCGATCTCTTCCATGAGCTCTTCAAAATCCAGCTTGTGGCCGATGGATTGGACGAGCTTGCCGGCCTTGTAAAAGTGGGTCGTCGGAAAACTTTCGAAGAAATATTTCCGCTTGATGTTCCGGGTCGCACCCGGCACGTGGACTTTGGCCTTGCCGAAGCGGACCCGGTCCCCCACCGCGGCGGCGGCCCGTCGGACGATCGGATCGTAGGCTTCGCAGTTCTCGCACGGCGCGATGCAGAACATGACCACCGCGGCCGGCGCGTTTAAATATTCGGCGTAATTGTCGTCATTCACGATCGATAATTCGTCCATACAAATGATGCCGGCGAAAAAATGTAGGGGCGCATGGCCATACGCCCCTACATGAATGTCTACGCCTTATTTCAACCCCGACAACGCCTTTAAAATATCATTGTCATCCCGCGCCTGCAGGATCTCCTGCACCTTGACGTACGTGACGACGCCCTGCTTGTCGATGACCACGGTGGCCCGCTTGGTGATGAACTTGTCGGCCAGATACATGCCATACTTCGACGCGACCGCGCCGCCCATGTCGCTGAGCAGCACGTGCTTGAGGTTCAGCGCGTCCTTCCAGGCCTTGTGCGAGTAGACGCTGTCCACGCTGATCCCCAGCACCTCGGCGCCGGCAGCCTGGAACTTCTGGAAATCCTGCGTCATGCATTTGTTCTCGGTGGTGCAGACCGGGCTCCAGTCCAGCGGATAAAAGGCCAGCACGATATTTTTCTTGCCTCGAAAATCACTCAGCTTCACGTCCTTCTGGTCCTGATCCTTGAGCGTGAAATCCGGCGCCTTGTCGCCGACTTTGATTTCCGGTGCCGCTGCAATGGTCATTTCCGTTTTCTCCTTGAAGTTTGTTCCGCTCGCACAATGTGCTCGCTCATTCGGGGGGAGTGATGCTCACACTCCTCCCCGAGCCCCCCATCGCCCATACGCATCGAGGGAGTCACGAACTCTTGCCACGTTTTTTCTTTCCGGATGCTCCACCCTTGATTTTCCGGACTGGTTTCAACAACCGGGCCACTGTCTCGCCGATCTTGGTCGGGTTGTTGACGACCGTCACCCCGCCCTTCGTCAATGCGGCCATTTTTGCCGCCGCCGTGCCCCGACCGCCGGCCACAATGGCGCCGGCGTGCCCCATGCGGCGTCCCGGCGGCGCGGTGATGCCGGCGATGAAGCCGACGACCGGTTTGGTCATCGACGTCTTCACGTACTGCGCCGCCAGCTCTTCATCTTCGCCGCCGATCTCGCCGATCAGGACGACGGCCTCCGTCTTGCCGTCGCGTTCAAACAGATCCAGCACGTCCACGAAGGTCAGCCCGTGCACCGGGTCGCCGCCGATGCCGATGCAGGTGCTCTCGCCCAATCCCAGCTGGGTCACCTGCCAGACCGCTTCATACGTCAGCGTCCCGCTCCGGGAAACGACCCCGACGGGCCCCTTCCGGTGGATAAAGCCCGGCATAATGCCGATCTTGCACTCCTCCGGCGTGATGATGCCGGGGCAGTTGGGGCCGATCAGCCGCGTCGGCCGCCCCTCCAGGGCGCGCTTGACGCGGACCATGTCAAACACGGGAATCCCCTCGGTGATGCAGACGATCAGTCCGATGCCGGCGTCGGCCGCTTCCAGGATGGCGTCCGCGGCGAAACGGGGCGGCACGAAGATCATCGACGTGTCGGCCCCGCTCTTCTCAACGGCCTCCCGGACCATATTGAAAACCGGAATGCCTTCGGTCTGCGTGCCGCCCTTGCCCGGCGTCACGCCGGCCACGACCTGCGTGCCGTAGTCGCGGCAGGCGGCGGCGTGAAAGGAGCCTTCCTTGCCGGTGATGCCCTGGACGACGAGCCGGGTCCGTTTGTTGACTAGAATGCTCATTGCCGATTCTTTCCGCTCGCGCCGCCGCGCTCGCTCAAGCGGGGGGAGTGATGCGCTTCGACTTGGCCATGGCCGTGGCCATGGTACCGGCTCAGATTATCGCTTCCACGGGCGGGGCCCGTGAAGCTCAATTCACATTCCTCCCTGACATTGGTGTGTGGGGACTGCCGCCCCCACGCCCCAGCCTCATCGCCGTACAATTTATGCGCGTTGTTGTTCATTGTGCCCGCACCAGCTTCACGATCTTCTGCGCCCCTTCCCACATGGTGGAGGCCACCTCGAGCTTCAAGCCCGAATCCGCCAGCAATTGACGTCCTTCCGCCGCGTTGGTCCCCTCCAGCCGGACGACCAGGGGAACATTCACCTCGATCTCTTTGGCCGCCGCGACGATGCCGCCGCCGATCCGCTCGCACCGGACGATGCCGCCGAAGATGTTGACAAAGACCCCTTTGACGCTCACGTCGGACAGCAGGATTCTGAACGCTTCCTTGACCGTCTCCTTCGTGGCGCCGCCGCCGACGTCCAAAAAATTGGCCGGCTCGCCGCCCGCCAGCTTGATCACGTCCATCGTGGCCATCGCCAGTCCCGCCCCGTTGACCATGCAGCCGATGGTGCCGTCCAGCTTGATATAGTTCAAGTTATACTTCGACGCTTCCACTTCAAGCGGCGATTCCTCATCGAGATCCCTCAACGCCTGAATCTGCGTCCGGTAGGGTACGGCGTTGTCGTCGAACGCCAGCTTGGCGTCCAGCGCCATCAGCTCGCCCGACTTCGTCACGATCAGCGGATTGATCTCGACCTGGGATGCGCCCTCCTGTTCCATCAGCCGGTAGAGGCCGGCCAGCAGGCGGTGAAACGATCCGATCTGCTCGGGCGACAACCCCAGCCGGAAACCCAGCGACCGCGCGTAATGGGGGGCGGGTTGCACGCCGACGGCGGGATCGATCCGGCAGGCGAAGATTTTGTCGGGGTGCTTGGCGGCCACCTCCTCGATTTCCATGCCCCCCTCCCGGCTGGCCACCACCACGGGCCGTCCGATCGTCCGGTCCACCAGCAGGCTCAGATAGAGCTCCCGGTCGATCGCCACCCCCTGCTCAACGAGCAGCTTCTTGACCACGCGACCCTGCGGACCGGTCTGATGCGTCACCAGCGGCCGGCCCAGCAGCGACCGGGCGATCGCGCCCACCTCGTCGCCGCTCTTGGCCAGCTTGACGCCGCCGGCCTTGCCGCGGCCGCCCGCGTGGATCTGCGCCTTGACGACCACGGGCCAGCCGCCGACTTCGGCCGCCAGCGCATTCGCCGCGGAGACCGCCTCATCGGCCGTCTGGGCGAAGCGTCCCTTGGGCACCGGGACACCGTATTGCGCAAAGAGCTGCTTGGCCTGAAACTCATGGACGTTCATGTCGTCGCGCCCTCGGCGTGCCGAACATAATCGGGAAAGAGCATCGGTGAGGTCAGGTCGCCCGTGATGCCGGCTTTCTTGCGCGCCGCGTTAAACGCCTTCACATGTTCGAGCGTGGGCGCGCCCCACTCGGACGACTTGGCAATTTCCGCCGCGGTCCGGCCGGCGCGCCGGCCGAAGACGATAATATCCAGCAGCGAATTGCCCATCAACCGGTTGCGGCCGTGCAGCCCGCCCGATGCCTCGCCCGCGACCAGCAGATGAGGGACCGTGGAGCGGCCGTGCTCGTCGATTTTGACCCCGCCGTTCTGATAATGCAGCGTCGGATAGACGAGCACCGGCGACGTCCGGATGTCGATCCCGTAGCGGGAGAAGAGCCGCATCATGTTGGGGAAGCGCTTCTCGATCGTCCCTTCGCCGTGCAGCTCGTCGACCACCGGGATGTCGAGCCAGACGCCGGTGCGGCCGCCGGGCGTCGCCACGCCCCGCCCCTCCCGGCACTCCCGGATGACGGCCGAGGCGACGACGTCACGCGTCTCCAATTCGCTCACGAACCGGTCGCCAAGCCGGTTGACCAGCTGGGCGCCGGCCGATCGAAGCGCCTCGGTCACGAGCAGCCCGGCCATCGGCTCCGGATAGACGGAGCCGGTCGGGTGATACTGGAACGTGTCGATGTAAAGCAACGACGCGCCCATCCGATAGGCGAGCGCCAGCCCGTCGCCCGTCGCGCCGAAATGATTGCTCGTCGGAAAGCGCTGAATGTGCAGCCGTCCGCTGCCGCCGGTCGCCAGGATCACCGCCTTGGCCTGCACGACGATCCGCCGGTCGCTGTCGAAATCCTTCAGGACGGCGCCGGTGCACGCGCCGTCCGGCCCGCTGAGCAGCTCGATGGCGGGCGAATATTCCAGGATGCGGATCTTCTCATTGATTACGGCGTCCTTCAGCACCCGCATCAGCTCGAGACCGGTGTAATCGCGGCAGGCCAGCAGCCGGGCGGCGCTGGTGCCGCCGCCGCTGCGCAGCTTGAGGTTGCCCTCTTCATCCCGGTCGAAGAGCACTCCCAGTTGCATCAGCCAGAGGACGGCCGACGGCCCTTCTTCGACCAGGACTTTCAGCAACGTGCGGTCGTTCTTGAAGTGGCCGCCTTTGAGCGTGTCGGCAAAATGGCGGATCGGCGAATCGTCGGGATTGACGGCGGCCTGCATGCCGCCCTCCGCCATGACGGTATTGGCGTCGCCCAACCGCAGCTTGGTCGCCAGCAGGACGTTGGCGCCGGCCGCCTTGACCTCCAGCGCCGCCGCCGCCCCCGCTCCCCCGCCGCCGATAATCAACACGTCGACCTTTTCCTGCGGCGTCAGCATTGAGTCCGTGAGATCCGACGCCGGACTGCCCGCCTCGAGCAGATCGGCCAGCTCCTTAACAGTCCGATCGCCCGTGTTGGGGCCAACGCTCAGCGTCCGGTAGGCATCGGCGCGATAGTCCGGATGGTAGGTGGAGAGGAGCGCCTGTTTGGCGTCATCGGCCAGCAGGGCCGGCGCCTGCTTGAGACGGTCGGCCCGTTTGGACTCCATCAGGGTTTTGGCGGTCTGGATATCCATCTAATTGGCTTGGCTCATTTGAGCTTGGCTAATTGGCTTGGCTGAATGGCTCGAGTGGCCGTCCGTCGCCCCCGTTTATTGCCGATGAGTCGAGCGAGCCGTTATGTGGCGGCGGCCGACGGTTTGGGAAAGTTCGCGCAGAACTGCGCCAGCGTCCGGTCGTCCATCGCCTGCAGCCGCGCCCACTCGTTTCGGAAGGATCCGGCGTCGATCTGTTCGATCCGGTCGGTCAGCCGCTTGGGCGGCTTCAGCTCATGCACGCCGTAGGCCCGGCGGGCATAGAGGGCGATGAGATTGGGCGCCATGTCGGCCGGGCAGCGCACGACGCACAGACCGCAGCTGTTGCAGCTCATCGTCAGCTCGGCCACCTGGTCGAAGTTGCCGAAGACCGCGCACCAGATGCTGCCGCGGACGTCGATCCCCTGCGGGCAGACCCGGTTGCAGGCGTTGCAGTTGACGCAGCGGGCCGCCTCCGGATAAAGCTCGAAGAGCGCCTCTTTGGGATCGGCAAGCTCGGCCATCTTGTAGCTGGCTCGCGCGGCGGCAAAGTGGGGCACCATCGAGAACGACATCCCCTCCTGCACCAGCGTCTGGCAGCCCAGCCCGTTCTTCAGTTCGAAGCTGTCTTTGGTACGGTAGACAATGCCGCAGGCGCCGCAG
>DATJYI010000108.1:0-4199 GCA_035499635.1 Nitrospiria bacterium
GTCCACACCTCCAATATGATCGGGATGGGCATGGGTCAGCAGGATGGTCGTCAATCGATAGCCGGCCGCCTGCGCCTCGGCAGCCACTTTCTCCGGCGCATTGGCGGTGTCGACAGCGGCGGCCTCGCGCGTGGAAGGATCGCAGAACAGGTAACTGTTGACCGCATACCCACCCAATGATCCGATCACCTGCCTGACAATGCCGCCCGGTCCCTCGGTCACCGCGCGAACCTGATGGGGCGACCACCGCTCTTCGGCAATCGCCTGCAGCCGGCGCGGCTCCAACCGGTAGAGCGCCGCCAGTCGCGCAAGCAGGTCGGCGGGCGGGCGGGGAGTGCCTCCCTCCAGCTCCTGGAGCCGCTGGATCGTCACCCCGGCCCGGCGCGCGACATCGGCCGTCGTCAATCCGGCGCCGGTTCTGGACTTCTGAAGAATATCGCCGTAATGATCTTCCAGCGCCATCGATGATCCAAGAAGACAGGAGGGGCGCGCCACGACAGATTCCCGCGGCCGCCCCCTCCTGCGTGATTACTTGTCGCGCCCTGTTTATGATTTGTTATGGATGATCGTGATCTTGGTGATCACCACCGGCGTGTTGGGACGATCGCCAGCTCCCTTAGGGACGCGGGCGATCTTCTTGACCACATCCAGCCCTTCGACCACCTCGCCGAAGATCGTATGATGGTTATTGAGCCACGGCGTCGGCGCATCGGTGATGAAAAACTGGCTGCCGTTCGTGTTGGGGCCGGCATTGGCCATCGCCAGCAAGCCGGGCTTGTCAAATGTCAGCGCGGGATTGAATTCATCCTCAAACCGGTAGCCGGGACCGCCGGTGCCGGTGCCCAACGGATCGCCCCCCTGAATCATGAAGTCGGGAATGACCCGGTGAAATATCAACCCGTCATAAAAGGGCCGCTTCACTTTCTGACCGGTCTTGGGATCGGTCCATTCCTTGGTCCCCTCCGCCAGACCGACGAAGTTGGCGACGGTCTTCGGCGCCTCCTTCTCAAAGAGCTTGACCACGATCGTGCCCTGCGTCGTCTCAATCTTGGCAAACAACCCCGGCCCAAGCTTGCCGGCCGCCAGCGCCATCCCCACACTCAGGCCGATCAACGCGACAGTAATCACCCCGCTCAGCATACCCGTCATCATCCGCCTCCCATGAGTTCGCCTGCTATTCATCATGACTCCGTTCCTCCGTCTGAGCAATTGCCCCATCCCCATGCTCCTCGCTCCCCACCCTCCCGTCATTCACAGACCGGCTGACTCGCCGGGCCACCGTGAGAAAACCGCTGTGCGCCACCATCCTGAGCTGCGGCCGCACGCTTCGCCCTTCAATCTGCCAGGGCCGTTCCAGATTTTCCGTCGTCTCAATCAGGTCGAATCCCCCTGACCCCTGCAGCGCCGCCACCAGCTTCTCCACCTGCGGGACGGTGGGCAGAAACGTCAGGAAGAGGCCACCGGGCCGCAACGCCTCCAGGGCCGGCCCGACCACCCGCCACGGCTCCGGCAAATCGAGCACGATCCGATCCAGCTCCCGCTCGATGATGCCGGCGGCCACATCCTGAATGTGGAGCGTCAACTGAGGCTTCTCTCCGAGATACCGGCGGATGTTTTTCAGCGCCTGGTTGGCAAAATCTTCGCGCAGCTCGTAGGAAAACAGCCGGCCTTTCTCGCCGATGGACCGGAGCAGGGCCAGGGTCAGCGCGCCGGAGCCGATTCCGGCCTCCAACACGCGCGCGCCGGGGAAAATGTCGGCCTTGATCAAGATGGAAGCAAGATCCTTCGGATAGAGAATCTGCGCACCGCGGGGCATCTTCATCACGAAGTCCGACAGGGTCGGCCGGAGCGCCAGCATCCGGCTCCCGCCCGACAACCGCACCCACCGGCCTTCCTCCTGACCGATCAGGCTGTCATGCGAGAGCCATTCGCCCGAGAATTGGAACCGGTCGCCCGCTTTCAACGTCAGGGCATAGTGGCGCCCTTTTTCGCTGAGCAGATGAACCAATTCTCCCGGACACAGCGGCTTCATCATTCCCAGTCGACGGAAATCGGGGAGACGGGGGTCGCAGGCTCCAGAGGCGATGAGGGGGCCGTCGCATCTTCATCAATCCGAGACGCCGGCGCCGATGCCGGGTCAGCCCGGCCGGCCTGTCTCAACGGCTCCACCACGCGGCAATGACCGCACAGCGTGCCGGTCGTCGGCTCACCGCAACGGACGCAGTCATTCAACACGACCTCCTCCGCCGCGACAGCGGCGGCCAGCGGCTGACGGCGAAGAAACTCCAGATAGAAAAACTGCTTGGTGCCGGGAGCCTGGTGCTCCAGCTGATTGAGCGCGGCTTTATAGTGGAGCGAGTGGGCATCATGGCTCATCGGACATTCATCAATGACATAGTCGATCTTCCGCAAGACGGCATAGGCCGCCACTTCTTGTTCGGTCAGCCTGAAGAGCGGCTTCACCTTGCGGATCAGCTTGGCGTGTGAAGCGGGGAGCGCCGGGGATTGCTTGGCCAGATAGTCGACTTGCCATCGGAGCAAATTCCCCAGAAGCCTGGCCGCTTCATCGTCGAGATTGTGGCCCGTGGCCACGACCTGAAACCCAAGCTCCCGTCCGATTTTGTTGAATGCGTATCGTTTGACCGTGCCGCAGGCCGAGCAGGCGTTCCGGCGGCTCGTGTCGGCCATCTCCGTCACTCCGCCACCGTATTCCTTGGCCAGATCGTGAATGACGAGGGGCAGGCCGCGCGTCTCTGCAAAGGCTCGAGTCTTCTTTTCCGAGTCGGTCGAATAGCCGCCGATCCCCTGCTGGACGTGAACGCCGGTGGTCCGATAGCCCATCCGATCCAGCAGATCCCACAAGCCGAGACTGTCCTTGCCGCCGGAGACGGCGACCAGCACCGGTTCATCGCGGCGAAACATCCGAAAGTGCCGGATCGCCCGCTCAACCTGATCGATGACATAATGATCAACACAATCGGCGCAAAGCGCCGTATGATGGCGGGGCAATTTCAGGACGACCGGCTTGGCCCGGCACCGCTTACAGCGCATGAAAAGGTATCCATGATGACCTGCTGGCGGTCAACGACAAGCCGGCACCGCCAGAAATAACCGGCCGTATTTCGATGGTGTCCGCATCGGCCACGAGCTCGTCCTCAGTCACCAGCACGTCATTGCGGATCACCAGGACGGTCTCCGGCAACAACTGCAACTCGCTCAACACGGCTCGCACTCGTTTGGGGCCCGGCATGATGAGGTCTCGAGGCGGATGATGGCATTTGATCCGCATGGGGAGAGCATCTTAGCGAAACCCGCCCGGCATTGCAACCGGACGAGCACCCGGTCGCGCGACTGACACAACGAGTGCGCGGAGCGGCAAGAGAGGAGAAGGCGTTGAAGAGAGGCGAGAGAAAATGAATAGTGCGTGACTACAGTTCAAGCACCTTCGAGATCACACTGACCCGGCTGTCGGCCTGGCATTTGGCCATGATATGCTTCAGATGATCCTTGACCGTGTATTCCTGGATCTGCAGCGACGTGGCAATCTCCTTGTTGCTGTCACCGTGCACGAGCCGCATCACCACCTCCTGCTCCCGTTTGGTCAGTCCGTAAAGCTTCCCCAGCCGTTCGGGGTTGAATTGTTTGCGCTGGCCGACCCGCTGCACGACCAGCAAGATCAACCGCCGGCGGCCGGACGCCCCTGACTGAGCCAAGGCCAAAGCCACGACAATATAGTAATGGCCCGCCTGGCTTTGAAAGAGCATCGACCGCCGGTTGGAGAGGTGTGGACTCGTGCCATTGGCCGGAATCTGCCTGCAGACCTCCCGGGTAAAGTCACGGAGGGAATCGGGCAATGTCACCGTTCGAAGTCCGGGATCGTACTGACCACGATTGCATGAGTCAGAATCAGATTGTTTCATTTTTGAAACTAATTCAAATAAGAATTTCCGTCCTTCCTCACTGGCAAACACGACATTGCCGGTGGCCTCCACGACAAAAATACCCGGAAGTTCGCGTTTTTGCAGGATATCCTTTAATGCGTGATCAAAGACGTCTAAGATATCGGCCTTCATTGAAGAACGCTCCGCTCATCATGATGCTGGTAGGGCATCATGAATCGTCAACAGATTCCGTATAGATACCAGGGTCGGAAGCCCAAAGTATAGCGATCGCCTCTCGAACTGTCAAGAGAAATTGTC
>DATJYI010000109.1:0-4235 GCA_035499635.1 Nitrospiria bacterium
TTCGGCTCCGCGATCACTCCCCCGCTGGTCGCCTGGCTGATGACGCGCTACAGCTGGCCGGTCGCCTTTTACGCCACGGGCGCGATCGGTGCGCTGGTCGCGGCCTTCTGGTATCTGATCGCCCGCGACCGGCCGCACGACCATCCCGGTGTCAATGCGGGCGAACTGGCTCTCATCACGCCGAGCGGAGAAACCACGCGGGAACAATGGACGGTGACAAACCGATCCGTTCCGGAACCATTCACCCGTCTGCTGACGCATCCGCCGGTCTGGTTCCTGACGCTGAGCTATACAATGCTCGGATACATCGCATACATTTATCTCTCATGGTTTTTTCTCTATCTGGTCAATGTCCGCCACTTCAGCGTCTTGCAGGGCTCCGTGTGGGCGGCCGGGCCGTTTGTCGCGATGGCGGTGGGTTGTCCGGCCGGCGGCTGGTTGAGCGATCGCCTGACCAATCGATACGGGCGGCGGATCGGACGCGCCGGCGTGGGGAGCACGGGACTGTTTCTGACGGCCGGCCTGATCTATGGCGGAGCGGTGGCCGGTGATCCCTACCGGGCCATTCTTCTGCTGTCGCTGGGAGCCGGCATTCTCTACGCCACGGTGGGCGCTTTCTGGGCGAGTTCGATCGATCTGTCGCACCGCCATTCCGGCGCGCTCTCCGGCCTGATGAACATGGGGGCCAATCTGGGCGGCGTCGTCTCCCCCACCCTGACGCCGTTGATCGGCGACACATGGGGCTGGTCCGCGGCGCTGGCCGTTGCGGCCGGCGTGGCGGTGCTGGGTGGTGTGCTCTGGTTGGGCGTCACGTTCGACGAATCCCGCGCGGTCTGACACGGCGCCGTTCTTTCACCAGACGATCCGCCGCACACGTGCATGCACCAGGTGCGCTTGACTTACAGGTGTAAAAAAGCGTATAAAAAACTATCGACAAGTGAAGAGGCGGGCTCGCGCGTTGGGTTGCGGCGCCGGACTCGCTGAAACGTCGATCATCTCCCCTGTCTCATCTGCTCTGTTTCAGCAACAGAAGGTTCAGTGTGGCCCAGGGCTGGCGGCTTTGGCTCTGTGAAAAGCGTATTGTCCCCTTTATCGTCTTCATCCGGTCTGTCTGTTTTGTCCGACGCGCATGCCGAGAGACGATGCGCGAACACACGGAGGAAGCAACCATGAACCACACACACCAGACTGCACAATCATTCGGATGGCGCGGATGTGTTCGGTGCGCACCGCTCGCCCTTGCTGCCGTGAGCCTGGCCGCCCTGCTGTTGGTCCCGAACGTGATGGCTTCGCCGTCGGACGGCCAGATTCAGGAGCGGCTTGGCCAGACGATCGTCATGCTGACCCTGCACGATCAGGAGCTCCTGCAACTCCACCTGGACCAGATGACCGATTTGATGCAGGCACGTGACCAGTTCCAGCAGGGGCGGGCCGGACGGCTGCAGGAGAGCCTCGGCCGGGCCATCATCGGCACCGCTCAGGCCATCCGAACCGAACAGCTCGAGCTGCGGAGTCGCATCAGAATTAACAGAAAAGAAATTGATTTGTTGTCGGAAGATTCTCCGGCTGGACGGCAGACGCAGATGGGGTGGGTGGTCCGCACGGCCGCCCTTCGCGCGGCGCAAGACGGGACGTCGTTTCAAGCCGAATTGGGGCAAGAAATCACCCGTTTGGAGAAGGTCCGTCAACGCACCATCACTCGATTGCAGGATGAACTGAACGTCCTGAACCGCCAAGTCGCCGAATTCCCAGCGACCATCCCTCAGCGGTTTCAGGACACGATGGCATCCGCCCGTCGAGTGGCGGAGATGGCAGACGCCTCCTTTCTCGCATCCCTGGATCAACAAATCCAGGAGCGGTCACACCAAGTCATGCTGCGCCAATCCCCTCGTATCTATGCCGGCCTGGCCGATTTGACGCGCGCCGCGATGGCCAAACCTGCCGGCGTTGGTGGATTTGTTGAATATGGCTTGGCTGCCATGGTCGGTGCGATTTTCGTCATGGTATGGCTTGGGATCTCAAACAGGACGGCTGGTCCGGCTGAGCCGCTTCCCCACCGTCGGCTTTCTGATTTAATGTAGCGTTGACGGGTACTCTCTCCGATCAGCGCTGATGCCGGCGCCTTTGCGCACACAATCGTCGATTGTGCAGCGTGGTGTGTTGGCTCATGCGCTGATCTCTTTTCTGAGGCCGTCCACAAGCGCGTCGAACTCCCGGCGGTCGCCCTGCAACAGCGCGGGGACCAGCCGCACCGTGCTCCGATCCTGCACGCCGATTCCCACCTCCTGTGCGTGTGTGATCTGCCGCTGTTGCCAGACGGAAACCTTGCCCACCGGGTCCCACTGACCAAAGTGCTTGATCAACGCCAGGCCCGTAACGTCGGCGGCAACCCGGTCGCCGCTGGCCATGATCAGCCTGGTTTTCTCCGACGGCCCCTCCCACGGACCGCCGGACACCATGATCGTTGTCGCATCGATAATGTTCAGGGCCGGATGAACGGCCAGGTTCAGGTCGGCGACCACCTCTTCCCACTTGGCCGGATTGACCCGGTAGGGCCGGTAACGCGGATGGGTCACTCCGACGAGGTTCTTCAGGCAGATCGAGTAGGTTGCGTTCCGGTGGGTTTTGACCACCGGCACATTGACGAGCAGATCGGCCTCATAGACCGGCCGGGCGATGTGAAGAGTTGGCGTCAACCAGGCGCCGGGCGGTTTCAGCTCGATCCACTCTGCATTGTCAAAGTCAATGATGTCCGCGCCCGCTTCACGGGCCGCCGCGGCGATGCCCGTCCGGTCCATATTGCGGGCGGTCGGCAGCGTCATGATCGCCGACATGTCGCCGACGATCACGCGCCCCGCACCCGCCGCCTTGAAGAGCCGCACAACGGCCCGGACGACCTCCGGATTGGTCGTCGCCGGCGGAGGTTGATCGGAGACGACGTTGGGCTTGACGAGGACCGATTTTCCACGGACGGCCAGTCGGTCGATCCCCCCGAGCAATTCAACCGCTTCCCGGACCATCCGGTCGATGTCGCCGCCTCTGACCACTGAAACGAGCGTCCTGCCGTCTTTGGTGAAGGGATTGGGCGGAGCAGGCCTCCAGACGCCGACGTCGCCGCTGGGGGAGAACAAGGAACGGAACAGACCGAGGGGATTCATACCGAGAAACATTGCGGGCATCAGGATCCCGGCCCGACGCAGCACCTCCCGGCGCGACGGGGCCATGATCCGTCACACACGCTGTGCGCGGGGACGCTGGATCAGTTCGATCTCGTACTTGTCCGGCGCGTCAATGAAACAGAACCGGTTGCCGGATGATGTCGTGGTCGGGCCGTCGGTGACGGGCACGCCTTTCGCCTTCAGCTCGGCCATCGTCCGATCGAGATCGTCGACTTCGAACGCCAGATGGACCAGATCCTCCGGCACCTGGACCGCGCCGCTGGAGGGGAAGGAGCAGAGCTCGATCTCTTCACTGTCATGAGGGCCGTTCGGGACGCGCAGGAACGCCAGTTCCGATCCGCGGGGCGAACGGTGTCGTTCGATCACTTCCAGCCCCAGAATATCGCGGTAAAACCGGATCGTCTCTTCAAGATTATTGACCCGCATCCGGGTGTGGAGCAACTTTGTGATCATTGTCGGTCAGGGGGAGAGGCGGATCTCCCCCTGACAACCCCCATCGCCATACGCATCTTGCCTCTTCTCTTCGCTCTTGCGCAGCCTAGCGCGACGGTCCCCGCACTGTCAAGAGAACACAGACGGCGGATGACAAGCGCCGACAACCACCCGTCTTGACTTCCCTTCGACACAACCGCTAGGCTGGCGCGATGATTGCCGCCTTGATGACACTTCAAGCCGGTCACGCTGTTCAGCCATCGGCTGCCGTGTCGACTAACCGCCTCATGCACACGAGATGATGAGCGGCGACAAGCCGGCGACTCTCAGCAAGGTGCCGGAAGTCACGCTGGTCTTCTGGATCATCAAGATCCTGGCCACGACCCTGGGTGAGACCGGCGGCGATACCCTCTCGATGTCGATGCATCTCGGCTATCTCATCAGCACGGCCATCTTTGCGGTGATCTTTTTCGTGGCGGTCGCCGTCCAGATTACCGCGAGAAAATTTCATCCCGTCATCTACTGGACGACAATCGTCGCCACGACCACGGTCGGCACGACGCTGGCCGACTTCGCGGACCGTTCGCTGGGCATCGGCTATGCGGGCGGGACGGCTATCCTGCT
>DATJYI010000110.1:0-4900 GCA_035499635.1 Nitrospiria bacterium
CTTGGCCGGCAGGCCCGCGGTGTAGGCCCAGGCGCCCGACTCATTGTAAAAGCCGGCCATCATCATGATGGCGAGCACTTTCGGCACATACCGCGCGTCGAGCACCCGCTCCTTGGTGACGGGGTTCACGCCGTTGTCGGCTAGCGTGGCGCCCATCACCGCCAGTTGCCTGGCGGTGACGCCGATCGAGCACTGCCGGGTATAGACGTCCACCGCCTCCATCGGATCGGAATAGATCCGGTCCGAGGCGAAGAGGATGTAGCCGTGCGCCCGGTTCCGCTGGTTGGTCGCCGCCTCGGAATGATAGACATCCTCGATCACCTTGAGTTTCGCCCCCGAGAGGCGCTCTTCAAAATTGAGAATTTTATTGAAGCGCTCCTCGGCCGTCTTCGCCTTGACCATGCTCACCGCCGCGATCGCACCGGAATTGACCAGCGGATTGACCGAAACTTGCGGAATGATCTGGGTCGCCATGATTGAGTTGAATTTCAAGCCGGTCGGTTCGACGCCGATCTTGTCCATGATGGCCTGCGCGCCCTGCTCCTGCATCACCAGCGCGGCGGTGAACGGCTTGGAGACCGATTGAATGGTGAAGGGGTAATCCACGTCGCCGGCGGTATACGTTTCGCCTTTCGCCGTCACGATCGCGACGCCGAACAGATCGGGAGGCACCTTGGCCAGCTCCGGGATGTAATCGGCCGGCTTGCCTTCCTTCACGTCCTTGAACTTGTTGTAGGCCTCCTGCACGAGCCGCTTGAGGGTCGCTGGATCGGTGGAGACTTCGCCGGCTGATGCGGGAAATGGAGAGAGCGCCGCCATGCATCCCGCCACCAGCACCATTCTGATCAACCACATGTTTCGAGCCATGATCGCCTTCCCTCCTCGTGATGATTGATCTGACAGGCATCCAATATCGCGCGCCCCGTTTTTATCCGAACTGCACGCGCAGGAGCACCATGAAGGTACCCCACATGGTGAGCAGAATGTTGGCCAGCGCATAGGGCACGGTATAGCCCAGGACCGGCGTCTGACTGTCGGCCTTCTCCTGCACGGCGACGAGCGCCGGCGTCAGCGTCTGGCCGCCGGCCATGGCGCCGATCAGCAGCACTGGATGCATCCGGAGGATATACCGCCCAAACCCGAAGGCCACGAGCAACGGCACCGACGTGACCACCACCCCGCCGAGCAGCAGCCGTGGGCCGGCGTCGCGGACTGCGTCGATGAAGATCGGACCGGCGTGCAGCCCGACCACCGCGACGAATCCGGCCAGGCCGAGCTGGGTCATGAGATTGACCGACGCGTCGGGAATCTTTCCCATTGCCGGCTTGACCGAATGGAGCCAGCCGAAGAACAGCCCCGCCAGGAGAACTCCGACGCTCGTGGTCATCGAAAGTTTCAGCGATCCCAGCATCAGGTAGGGTATGCCGACAAACGCTCCGAGCACAACGCCGATGCCGACCAGCATGAGGTTGGTGTTGGCCGTGGGAATCTCGATCTGCCCCACGTCGCGCGCGACACGTTCCACCGTTGGCTGTGGTCCGACCAGTTCGATCACGTCGCCGCGATCCAGGACCGTGCCCGGGGAGATCGGAATTTCCTGGCTGCCGCGCAAGACCTTTCGCACGCCCACTCCGCGGGCCACCGGCCAGCTTGCCAGCTCGCCGAAGCTCCGTCCCGTGATCTCGCGGTTCGTCACGATGACGCTGGCGACCTCGATCGGGAAATCGAGCAGCTCCTGATCATTGACTTCCGGCCCCAAGTCCGGCCCGCACTCCAGGACCACCTCCCTGCGGCCGTAGAGGGCGAGAACATCGCCCCGTTCGACGCGCGTGTCCGGCTCAATCGGAAGAATCCGCTCCCCGCGGCGCAGTCTCTCGATGAACATTCGCCCATCCGGCCGGATCACCTCCAACTCGGCCGCGAGCCTGCCGATGAACTCGGCGTTCTCGACGCGATGGGCCCGGAAGGCGAACCGCTGGTAGGCCGAGGTGACGTTGGAGGCGACCCGCTTGATTCCGAGCGTCGATTCAAGAGCGGCCGCTTCGGCCTTCAGATCGATGCCCATCATCCGGGGAACTATGGATCCCAGGAACACGATGGGAAAGATGACGCCGAATAGATAGGTTAGCGCATCCGCCACGGCGATGTGGCTCACGAGCATCTGCCGCTCGGCGTCCGGCAGCGGCAGCGCCATGATCGCCTCGGTCGCCGTGCCGATGGCGGCTGATTGCGTCAGCCCGCCCGAAAGCAGGCCGGCCGACAGGCCCAGGTCCAGTCCAAGCATCCGCGCCATGAGATAGGCCGCGCCGAGCCCCGTTGCGCAATGCACGATTGTAAAGGCGAGGGATTTCAATCCGTCGCCCTTGAGGGAGCGGAAAAACTGCGGACCGACGGAATAGCCGGTCCCGAACAGGAACAGCATGAACAAGACGGTTTTGACCAGACCCGGCACTTCAATATTCAACTGGCCGATCAGCAGCGCGGCCAGCAGCGAGCCGGTCACGCCGCCCAGACTGAATTTGCCGAATTTCCACGACCCGATCCAGAATCCGAGACCGATCGACAGAAACAGCGCAAGCTCCGGATTGCCGCGCAACCCCGCAATGAACCACCCGACCATCCGCCGAATCCCCGTCGACCGATCAATATTTGTAAAAGAGCTCCTGGAGCTTCTTCGGGTCACTCGTTTGCATGAGCCCCAGCATCAGGAGGATGCGCGCCTTCTGCGGGCTCAATTCCATCGACGCGATCAGCCCCAGCTTGTCGTCGTTCACCTCGATATTTCTCGCGACAATCCCGCTGCCGGTGCGCGTGGCCCTGACCACGGCCACGCCTTTCTTCGCCGCGTCGACCAGTCCGGCCATCGCCGTATCGGTCGTGTTCCCGTCGCCCACGCCGGCCAGGACGATCCCCTTGACCCCCTGCTGAACCAGGAAGTCAATCGTGTCGCGGCCGAAATTGGCATAGGAGTAGACAATCTCGACCCGCGGCAGATTTTCGGCCTTCACGCCGTCGACGGAGAATTGGCTCCTGGTGGTGTGGCGCACGTTGTTCGGAAAAAAGAAATAGGCCTTGCCCGTGTTCATCACCCCGGCGCGGCCCCGGTTCGGGGATTTGAAGGTGTCGAGCTGGGTGCTGTTGGTTTTCTGCGCCTCGCGCGCGTAGTGGATCTCGTCATTGAGAACAATCAACGGGCCTCGCCCCTTGGCCTCGGGATTCACCGCCAGCGACACCGCCTCGAAGAGGTTGGCCGGACCATCCGCGCTGATGGCGGTGGACGGCCGCATCGATCCGACCAGCACCACCGGCTTGTCGCTCTTGACCACCAGGCTGAGGAAATAGGCGGTCTCCTCCAGCGTATCGGTGCCGTGCGTGATGACCACGCCATCCACATCAGGCCGCTTCAGCACCGCATTGGCCCGGTCGGCCAGTTTCAGCCAGACGTCATTGGTCATGGTCTGGCTGCCGATGCTGGCGATCTGCTCGCCGCTGATGTCGGCCAAATCTTTTAATTGAGGCACTGCCTTGATAAGCTGGTCCACCGAGACCTCACCGGCCTTGTAGCCGGGATCGTTCGGGCCTGGTTGCACGCCGGCAATGGTGCCGCCGGTGGCAAGAATCACAATTTTGGGCTTGGCATAGGCAGCCGGCGCAAGGGCCGGCAGCAAGGCCATCATGGGGACGATCAATGTAATGAGACGCAGATGGCGTTTCATGCAGCACACTCCTTTGTCACGTTGTTCACTCATTCAATTCGTGACCCGTCACATTTTCCGTAGCATTCAGTCACTTCCCTGTTTTTTGCGACACCTTCCATTCCGCGACGTACCCCTCGGCCGCCTGCTTGAGGAACTGGCCGATCTTCGGGTAGGTCTCCTCCGGCAGGTTGGCCAGCGACACGCGTACCGACCAATCCGGCCCCCCGAACCCGCCGCCGTGCAGCAGGACGACGCCCGACTGTTCCGCGATGCGGAACAGGATGTCCGTGCATTCGTAATTCTTCCTGAGATATTTTACGAAGTCGGGACCATATTCCTTGTCGGCCCAGACCATCACATCCAGTTCGGCGTAATAGGAGGCCCGGTCCTCATCAACGGGCGCCGGGAGCCCCAGACCGTCCCAGAGCGCCTTGTACCGGCGGCGCACGACGAGCTGGCAGAGCGTCTTGTAGCTGTTGGCCGTGTCGAGAATGGCAAAGAGCGAGAAGAGGGCCATCTGGATCTGCTGAGGGAGCGACAGACCGGCGGTGTGGTTGAGCGCGACCTGGCGGCTGTCGGCCACCATCCGGTCGATGAACTTCAATTTTTCCGGAGCGAGCGAGATGCTGCTGTACCGGCGGTTGAGCGCGGCGCGCTCCTTGGCGGGCAGTCTCGCCAGCATCTTGTCAAAGATGTTGTTCTGGTGAACGGCCACGACACCGAGCCGCCAGCCGGTGCAGCCGAAATGCTTCGAATAGGAATAGACGCCGATGGTGTTCTGCGGCAGTTCGGCCATCAGCGACCGGAATCCGGGCACAAAGGTGCTGTACACGTCGTCGGTGATGATGATCAGGTCGGGCCGTTTGGTCTTCACGAGCTTGACGAGCCGCTTCACGGAGCTGTGACGCATGGCGTAGGAAGGCGGGTTGCTCGGGTTGACGAGGAAAAACGCCTTGATCCGTTTGTCGGCGAGCTTGTCGATTTCCTTGTCGGCATACTGCCACGAATGGGTGCCGTCGGGACGCCGTTCCACACCCGCGTCGATGTTCACGACCTTGAAGGCATAGCGGTCGAAGTGAGGGATCTCGATGTAGGGCGTGAAGGTCGGGATCCCGAGCGCGACGGTGTCGCCGCGGTGCAGCAGGCGGTTGAGCATCAGCGAATCGAAGATGTAACACATCGCGGCCGTCCCGCCCTCGACG
>DATJYI010000111.1:0-11103 GCA_035499635.1 Nitrospiria bacterium
ACCGGCAGGGTCGCCGCATACCGGCCCACCTCGTCATGCCAGCGCTCCGCATCCGGCCCCAGCTCCAGCATGTCGCCCAACACAGCGACGATGGCGCCCGTGCCGGACAGTTGTGCGGCCGTCTCCAGCGCGCGCCGAACCGAGAGCGGGTTGGCGTTGTAGGCGTCCAGCAAGAGACGCGCGCCGCCGGGCAGCGGCCTGATCTCCGAACGCATGGCGGGCAATCGCACCGCTTCCAGTCCCGACACGATCTCCTCCGGTCCAACGCCCACGACCAACGCCGCCGCAACGGCCGCGGCCGCGTTGACGGCAAAATGCACACCGATGACCGGCAGCCGCGCCTCCGCGCTTCCGCCGTCCCATTGCACGATGATGCGCTGCCGCGGCGGCTCGCCCTGATCGATTCCTAGAATGCGGCTCCGGACGTCGGCCCCGGCCGATTCTCCGAAACCGACGACACGGCAACGGCAACGCCCGCGCAGCCAGTCGAACGACGCCTCGTCGCGGTTGAGCACCGCCACCCCATCCGCCGGCAGGCTCTCCAGCAGCTCCGCTTTCGCGCTCCGCACCCCGTCGAGATCGCCCAGGGATTCCAGGTGCGCCGGGCCGATGGTGGTGATGATGCCGATCGTCGGAGCGGCCACCTCGCACAACCGGGTTAATTCGCCGTGTCGGCTGATGCCCAGCTCCAAGACCGCCGCTTCATGAACCGAGGTCAGTCCCAGCAGGACCATCGGCAGGCCGATCTGGCTGTTCAGGTTTCCCTGGGTCTTGTGCACGGCGTGCCGCCGAGAAAGGATGGCCGCCGTCATCTCTTTGGTGGTTGTTTTGCCATTGCTCCCCGTGACGCCGATCACCGGCAGCGCAAATCGCCGCCGATGCGCAGCCCCCAGTTGCTGCAACGCACGCAGCGGATCGTCCACGCCGAGCAGCGTTCGCCGGATCGGCAATCCGTTCAGCATCCGTCGGCCGGCTTCACGGGCCACGATCGCCCCCGCTGCGTTCCCCGCGAGCACCGCAGGGACGAACGCATGACCGTCGAACCGTTCTCCTTTCAACGCAAGAAAAAAATCACCCGGCTGCACCGTGCGCGAATCCGTCGACAGCGCCTCAAGCCGGCCCTCCACACTGCCGGACAGCAGCTCCGCGCCCAGCAACGGAATGAGCTCGGCCACGCGAAATCCCGGCTGCACGGTCGTCCGCATGATGGTCGCTGTCGCGTCTGCCACGCGCGCCCCCGTCGCCTGCTCGAGCCCGTTCATGCCTCGACAAACCGTGCACGAAGGGCTTCGCGCGCCACGGCACGATCATCAAACGGCAGACGCGCCGTTCCAATGATCTGATAATCTTCGTGACCTTTGCCGGCGATCACCACCGCGTCGCCCGGTTCGGCCGCCCCGATCGCCCAGCCAATGGCGGCCTTGCGATCCTCCACGATTCGGTAGTCGCGTAGACGCCGCGCCGGGGGCTCCGTGTCCTTCACGCCGGCTTCGATCTGACCCAGAATCGACTGTGGAACTTCGGATCTGGGGTTGTCGGAAGTCAGGACGACCAGATCGGCCAGTTCGGCGGCAACCCGTCCCATTTTGGGCCGCTTGCCGCGGTCGCGGTCGCCTCCGCAGCCGAAGACGACAATCACACGGCCCCGCTGCAACTCTCGAACGGCCAGCAGCAGACGGCGCAGGGCGTCGTCCGTGTGGGCGTAATCGACGATGACGCGAAAGAGCTGTCCGGGCTCCTCCACCTTTTCAAACCGGCCCGGCACCTGCCGCATCTGACGGATGCCGGCCTGTATGGCTGCTGGGTCGCAATCCATCGCCAGACCGGCGCCGACCGCAGCCAGCAGATTGGGCACGTTATAACGGCCGATGAGAGGCGAGTCGATGGGAAACGTCCCCCGTGCGCTCCGGATCGTCGCCCGAATCCCCGACCAATCGACAACCAGCTCGGCGGCCGTCACATCGGCGCCCGGCTCCAGTCCGTAGGTCAGCGTTCGATCCGGATGGGCGTCGAGGAGCTTCCGTCCCCACGGATCATCGCGATTGATCACCGCCCAGGCACCCGATTTGCCGTACCGACCGTCGGCCAGCCCCTCAAACAGCGTCCGTTTTGCGGCGAAATAGTTATCCATGGTTCCATGAAAATCGAGATGGTCCTGGGTTAGATTGGTGAAGACGGCGGCATCGAATTCGCACCCCTCAACCCGTCCTTGAGCCAGGGCGTGAGAGGAGACTTCCATCACCGCGGCCCGGAGTCCTTCCCGAACCATCCCCGCCAGTAACTGTTGCAACGCGAGCAAACCGGGAGTCGTATGCGACGCGGTCAACTGCCGTTCCCCGATCCGATAGCCGATTGTGCCGATCAGCCCCGCGGGAAGACCCGCCGCCGACAGAATCGACTGAATCAGATGGGCGGTCGTCGTCTTGCCGTTCGTGCCCGTCACACCGACCATCCGAAGTCGGCCGGCCGGTTCTCCGTAAAACGCGACGGCGATCCGGCGCAACGCCATTCGGCTGTCGGACACGCAAATCAAACACGGGGCGGTCGGCAGTCTGGCCAGCAGCCGGGACTGCTCGATAACCGCCCCAACAGCGCCACGCCGGAATGCCTCCTCGACATACTCATGACCATCGTGACGGAGTCCTTTGACGGCCACGAACAACGCGCCCGGTTCGACGGAAGCCGAATCATCGGAGACGGCCGTCACGACAGCGGTCAGATCGCCCTGGACACGCGGATGGTCAAGCAGATCGGCAAGTTCGCGCAACGTCATTCGATCCTCATGGCGACCGTCTGTCCGGCATCAGTCCCCGGCCCGGCTTTCGAGACGCCGATCCCCGGCGCGGACGGCGTAAATTGCACCAGCTTGGGCGACGGCGGAGCCGCCGACGGCATGACGCCCAAATAATGGAGCGTGGCCGTGGCAATCTGCCGGAAGACGGGCGCCGCCACCGTGCCGCCCCAGCCTGGCCCCTGCGGATCGTCCACCACGACCAGCAACACGAACCGCGGCGAATCTGCCGGCACAAAGCCGATAAACGAGCTGACCACGGCCTGCGCGTCATACCGGTGCGTCTCGGGGTTGACCTTCTGGGCCGTCCCCGTTTTCCCCGCCACCTGAAAATCCGCCATCGACGCCTGGGCCCCCGTCCCTTCAGAAGTGGTGACGGAAGTCAATATGTCTCTCACCCGACGGGCGGTCTGACCGGAGATGACACGACGGAGGGGCTGATGGGGCACAGGTTGGCTGGTTCCGTCCGGCAACACCACCGAGTCGACCAGATGAGGTCTGACCATCCACCCGCCGTTGGCCAATGCGGCATACGCCGTGACCAGCTGCAACGGCGTCACGCCCAACTCCTGTCCGATGGCGTGAGACGCCACCGACCGGCCCGACCATTGTGAGACGGGTCGGAGCAATCCCCCCACCTCGCCCTTTAAATCAATGCCGGTCGGCCGGCCGAATCCGAACGTCGTCAGCCAATTGTGCAGCCGTTCCGCACCGAGCCGCATGCCGATTTTCGCCGCGCCGATATTGCTCGAATGCTGGATAATCTCCTGTGGGGTCAGCAAGCCGAAGGGCTCGTGATCGTGCAAGGGCTTGTTCGCGACCATCATCCGGCCCTGCTCGCAATCAATCAAATCCTCGGGCTTGACCACCCTCTCTTCGAACGCACCCGCCAGCATCAACGGCTTGATCGTGGAACCCGGCTCATAGAGATCGGTGATCGCCCGGTTTCGCCACTGCCCGGCGTCCAGCCCGGCCAGACGGTTCGGATTGAAGTCGGGCCTCACTGCCATAGCCAAGATTGCGCCGGTTGTGGGCTCAATCATGATGGCGATGGCGCTGCTTGCCTGTGTCTCCTGCACCACGGAGTCCAGCGCCTGCTCCGTCTCAAACTGGATGACCTCGTCAACCGTCAACCGCAGATCGTCGCCCCGTTTCGGCGTTCCTGGCCCCTTGGACAACACGACACGACCTGCGGCGTCGCGTTCGACCAACCGCCACCCCCGTTCACCACGAAGCATCAAATCATAGCGAAGCTCGATGCCCTCCAACCCATCATTGTCCAGACCGGTAAATCCGATCAGATGGGCCATCAGCGACCGTTTGGGATAAAAGCGGTGGCTCTCGGAAATAACACCAATTCCTTCACCGCCCACCGATAACGCCGCACGGGCCCGCGCGGGGGAGATCTGTCGATCCAACCACACAAACGTCCGGTCGGTCGACAAGCGTTTGACCACCTCGGCCTTCGGCCGGCCGAGCACGGCCGCCAGCGCGGCGCCGAGCAGCCTAGGCTCTTCGATGGCGGTGGGCACCGCAAACACCGACGGCATTTCTGTGTTCATGGCCAGCACACGTCCCTGCCGGTCGTAGATTGTGCCTCTCTCGCCTTCTACGGGAACCAGCTGTTCCTGTTGCCGTTCTGCGCGTTTGGCCAATTGCCCGGCATGGATCACTTGCAAATCGACGAGCCGCCAACCGATGACCACCGCCATGGCGACCATCGCCACGCCCACGGCCACCAGCCGACGACTGAATCGGCGGTTGGCCTGCTCCTCGTTGCACCTCCACTGGGTCCGCTTTTTCATGGAGCATCCCCTGCCCGGGCCACCTGCAGGCGAAGGTGAACCGCTGCCACCATGGACGCCGGGTTGATGTCCGGCTGCTCGGGCACCAGTTGAATCTGGCCGGGTTTTGCGGCAGTCATCCCCAATTGCATCGACGCCAGCCGTTCAATCCGGTCCAGCGAGGCCAGCGACGCGCTCTCCAGGATCAAGGCCCGATGGCGCTGCTGTTCCACATCCAGGTTCTTTCGAAGTTGCGCGACCTCGTAACCCAAAGAAACCACTTCACTCCGTTCCCACACCGCGACCATCATGGCCATTGCCAGACCGGCACCGATCCAGGCCGATCTGCGGCGCCAGTGTCCACTCTTCACGGCTGAGGTCAACGGACGGCCCAACAGTCCGGCCCATCGCCGCCTGCGCCGTCTCATGACTGCCCGCCCGTCCGTTCCACCACGCGCAATTTGGCGCTGCGCGCCCGTGGGTTGGCCTCGATCTCCCGCGGGCTCGGCCGATGCGGACGTCGCGTCAGCACCGTCAGATCCGCAGCCTGTCCATGATGAGATGCTTCGGCCATGGCCCGGAAGCGATGCTTGACGACTCGATCCTCCAGCGAGTGATAGGTCAATACACAGAACCGGCCGCCCGGCGCCAGACGAACGGCCAATCGTTCAAGCGCCTCTCCCAGCCCGTCCAATTCGCCGTTGACCACGAGACGAAGCGCCTGAAACGTCCTCGTCGCCGGGTGAATCCGGCCGTGCCGGACGGCGGGCGGGACCGCCTGTGCGACAACCGATGCCAATTGCGTGGTCGTGAGGATTGGTCCGCGTTGCCGCTGCCGGACAATCGCCCGGGCGATGCGCCTCGCCCAGTGTTCCTCGCCATACTCACGAATCCAGCGGCACAATTCTTCTTCCGAGCTGTTCTCGATCACTTCGGCCGCGGTCCTTCCCTGCGATGGATCAAACCGCATGTCCAACACTCCCTCCGCACGAAAACTGAAGCCGCGCCGCGGTTGGTCCAATTGATAGGAGGAGACGCCCAGATCGATGAGGATGCCCTCCACTGTCGCGACGCCGATCAGCGACAATCGCTCCTCACAGTCCCGATAATCACCCTGGAACAGCTGGCACCGTGGGCCAAACACAGCCAATCGCTCCCGCGCCGCGGCTAGCACATATGGATCGCGATCGAACCCGATCACCCGGCCGGTTGGCGACGAAGCCTCCAGAATCGCTTCCGCGTGGCCGCCTTCGCCCACCGTTCCGTCCAGATACCGCCCGCCCTCCCGCGGTCGCAGGAAGTCGAGCACCTCAGTGACCATGACCGGACGGTGCATCGCCGCGGCCAAAACTCCGCTCATCAGTGAAATCGCCTCATAAACCCAAACCGGCCAGCGCAGAGCTGATCCGCTCCGCATTCTGGCTGACCTGCCCCGTCTTCTCCTTCCACTGCCGTTCACCCCATACTTCGATCTTGTTGCTCATGCCGATGAGTACCACGTCACGGTTCAAGCCGGCATACTGCCGCAGGGAGGCCGGCAGCAAGATGCGTCCCTGTCGATCCAGCGGACAGGACACCGCGCTCGAATAGAAGAACCGGAGAAAATCCTTGACCTCTTTCTGCATCATTGGCAGCGTCTTCATCTTGTCTTCGATCTGCCTCCATTCTTCGACGGGATAGCCGACGAGACACTGATCGAAATCGGACGTCACGATCAATGTCTCTTCATATCGATCTGTCAACACTTGTCGGAATTGCACGGGGATGCTTACCCGTCCCTTGGCATCAAGCGTATGATGGAAGGCCCCAATAAACACCCGCACCCCATTTCATCCCACTCTATCCCACTCCGGCGAAAGTATACATGATCCCGTTAGCTTGTCAAGGGAAAACGTTTTGAAAATGCATCAGAAAATTCGAGCCTGATTAGAAGAATATCTCCAGTTTCACAGCCACTATATTTTGAATACTCATGGCTCCATTCCCACAACAGATAGAGCTAATCAAAATTTGGCGCTCACATTCAACATACGAGCGGGTCACCGGCGTTGATGCCTCACGACAGCTCGCACCTTGACAGTACGGAGAATGGTTTGATAATTTGCGCCACCCATGTCATCGCTGAGCGTCATCGTCAACGGAAAGGAAGAGACTACGACCGCGTCAAGCGTGCTGGAACTATTGCAGGCCAAGGCAGTTGATCCCCACATGGTTTCCGTCGAATACAACGGCGAGATTCTCGATCGGGGCGTCTTCCCCTCCACCCACTTGAAATCGGGCGACAAAATCGAGTTCCTCTATTATATGGGCGGCGGGACGGTGTGAGCGCCAACCGTCCCCAACCTGAAATACCCCCGACCATGTATTCCAACGTCACCGAACTGATCGGCCGCACCCCGTTGATCCGCTTGGAGCGCGTTGTCCCCAAGAGCGCGGCCGAGATTTGGGGCAAGGCCGAGTGGAGCAATCCAGGCGGAAGCGTCAAGGACCGGATCTGCCTGAACATGATCAACGAGGCGGAGCGGGACGGAAGGCTGAAACCTGGCGGTCAGATCATCGAACCAAGCAGCGGCAACACCGGCATCGGCCTGGCACTGATTGCCGCCGTGCGCGGTTATCGCTTGACGCTCGTCATGCCTGAAAGCATGACCCGGGAACGGGTGATGTTGATGGAGTCCTACGGGGCGGCGGTCGTTCTCACGCCCGCTCATCTCGGCATGGCCGGGGCCATCGAAGAAGCCAAAAATCGGGTGGCCGCCAACCCGGACAGCTTCATGCCGGACCAGTTTGCCAATCCCGCCAATCCGGCCATGCACCGGATGACGACCGCGCCGGAGATCATCGAGGCGCTCGGCGGCCGGATCGATGCCTTTGTCGCCGGCGTAGGCACCGGCGGCACGATTACGGGCGTCGGCGAAGTGCTCAAGGCCCGCCGCGCCGGGACGCTGATCATCGCCGTGGAGCCGGCGGGTTCGCCCGTCCTTTCCGGAGGCAAACCCGGCCCGCACAAAATTCAAGGGATCGGCGCGGGGTTTGTTCCGAAGGCCCTCAATCGCGCCGTGATCGACCGGATTGAGATGGTCACCGATGACGACGCCTACAGAATGGCCAAGCGCCTGGCCCGCGAAGAAGCGTTGCTTGTGGGCATTTCATCCGGCGCCAATGTCGTCGCCGCTCTGCGCGTCGCGGAGCAGGTGGGACCCGGCAAAACGGTCGTAACGGTCCTGCCCGACCGCGGCGACCGCTATTTCAGTATCGAGAAATATTTCACCCCGCTTCCCTGATCCTGTTTCGGTCCCGGCTGGGGAAAGAGTGGCAACACAGGACAACTCCATGATATGATGGTGAAACTCATGCGGTTCAGTAACACCCAGGAACAGCGGTACAGCCGCCATATTCTGCTGCCGGAAGTCGGCGGCCGTGGTCAGGAAAAACTCTTGCGCGCCCGCATCTTGGTCATCGGCGCAGGAGGCCTTGGCTCGCCCGTCGCTTTCTATCTGGCCGCGGCCGGCGTTGGCACGATCGGTCTGATCGATGGCGATGTCGTCGACCTGTCAAACCTGCATCGGCAGATCCTTCACCACACCCCCGACGTCGACCGACCCAAGGTGACGTCGGCGCAGGCCAAACTGACTGCGCTCAATCCCGACGTAACCGTCATTCCCCATCATGAACGGCTCACGACCGTCAACGCACTCCAGCTGTTCGCGCAATACGATCTTGTCATCGACGGCACGGACAACTTCCCCACGAAATTTCTCGCCAATGACGCCGCGATCTTCACCAAGCGGCCGTTGATTCACGGGGGCATTCTGCGATTTGTCGGCCAGGTCATGACCATTCTGCCGGGACAGACCGCCTGCTACCGGTGCATTTTCAAGGAACCTCCACCCGAGGGTCTGGTCCCCACCTGCCAGGAAGCGGGCGTCCTTGGCGCATTGGCCGGCGTAATCGGCACGATCCAGGCGACGGAAGCCCTGAAACTCATTCTCGGACTCCCGCAGCCGTTAACCGGCCGCCTCTTGACCTACGACGCCTTGTTGAGCAGCTTTCGGGAGATTGCCGTCCGGCGCAACCCCACATGTCCCGTCTGCGGCGAACGGCCCACCATCACCACCCTGACCATGGCCGAGCAGCCGGCGTGCGAGCGGCCGGCCGCCTCCCTTCTTGCGAATGGAGGCCCGGCATGACGAAGATGAAGGCGCTTATCTGCCGAGAATGCGGAAAGCGCTACCCGCTCGAACCGCTGCATGTCTGCGAATTCTGTTTCGGCCCGCTGGAAGTGGAATACAACTACGATGCCATCGGCCGGGAACTGAGCCGCTCCGCCATCGAAGCCGGGCCCAAGAGCCTCTGGCGCTACGCGCCGCTGTTACCGGTTGAAAAGGAACCGACCGTCGGGTTGAACGCTGGGATGACCCCGCTGCTCCACGCCAAGAATCTGGGCCGCGAGCTTGGACTTGACCGACTGTACATCAAGAACGACACGGTCAACCATCCGACGCTGTCGTTTAAGGACCGCGTCGTGGCCGTGGCCCTGACGCGCGCCAAGGAACTCGGCTTCGACACGGTCGCCTGCGCGTCGACGGGCAATCTGGCCAACTCCGTCTCCGCTCACGCCGCCCAGGCGAATCTGCGCTGTTTCGTCTTTATCCCCTCCGATCTGGAGGCGGGCAAGATTCTCGGCAACCTGGTCTACCGGCCGACCGTTGTCGCCGTGGAAGGCAATTACGACGACGTGAACCGTCTCTGCAGCGAAGTGGCCGGAGAATATCGGTGGGCCTTCGTCAACATCAACATCCGCCCCTACTACGCCGAAGGCTCCAAGACATTGGCGTTTGAAACCGCCGAACAACTAGGCTGGATGGCGCCCGATCATGTGGTCGTGCCGATCGCCTCCGGCTCACTCTTGACCAAGATTCGCAAAGGGCTCTGGGAGCTGGCCAAGCTTGGGCTGATCGATCAGCCCCGCACCAGGGTGAGCGGCGCTCAAGCCGATGGCTGCGGACCGGTGGCCGCCGCGTTCGAGGCCGGCCGCGACTTCATCAAGCCGGTCACACCCAAGACCATTGCCAAGTCGCTCGCCATCGGCAACCCGGCCGACGGCTACTACGCGTTGAAGGCCGTGCGGGAAACCGGCGGTACGATCGCGGCCGTCTCCGATGACGAGATCGTCGAAGGGATCAAACTGCTGGCCCGCACCGAGGGCGTCTTCGCTGAAACGGCGGGCGGCGTCACCACGGCCGTGCTGGCGAAACTCGCCCGGCAGGGCAAGATCGACCGCCGAGAGTTGACCGTCGCCTACATCACCGGACACGGGCTGAAGACGCAGGAGGCGATTGCCGGATCGGTCGGCGACGTCGTGAGGATACATCCCAGCCTGAGCCATTTTGAACAGACCCTGCAGTTGAAACGGGACGCATGAGGAGCGGAGCGTGACGGACGCCACCCCTTCGGATCAGACATCGGTGCTTGTGAGAATCCCCACGCCATTGCGCCGGCTGACCGGCGGCCGTGGCGAGGTGACGGTCGATGGGCGCAACGTCCAAGACATCTTGGACGCGCTGGAACGGCAGTTTCCCGGGGTGAAAGAGCGGCTCTATGATGAAGCCGGCCAGTTGCGGCGGTTCGTGAACATCTACGTCAACGATGAGGACATCCGGTTCGCCCAGGGACTCGAGACCGCGCTGAAGAAGGGGGACGAGCTCTCCATCGTGCCGGCGATCGCCGGGGGAGCTTGGGGCGTGGGGGCATCGGAGGACGTTTTATCGGTTCCGCACGGGCCCCCACATCATATAATTGGCCCGGGGCGCGGGGGCATTGCCAACCCAAAAGCAGTGCTTTTGGGGAATTCTTCCGATGATGCCGCCCATGACGCGGGCGGAGCGCACTGGCTCCTACTGCGGCCAATGGGTCAAGTCAATGAGGCTCGGGAAGCGGGGGCATCACCAACCGAAAAGCGGAGCTTTTCGGGAATTCCATCTCCGCACGAGCCCCCACATCAAATGGAGTCATCATGGCCAGCTTAAAAGTCCGGATCACATTTCCCGAAGAGAAGATCAAGGAGCCGATCATTTATCAGATCGGGAAGGACTACAAAGTCGTGACCAACATCCGCCGGGCCGATGTCACGGAGAAGACCGGATGGGTCGATCTGGAGCTGATCGGCGAGACGAAGGAAGTGGAGCGGGCGGTGGCCGAGTTGAAGAAAAAGGGCGTCAAAGTCGACCCAATCGAGCGGAACATCATCGAGTAACCATCCCTGCGCTGCGGACTCGGAGGATCGTCACCCTGTGAACTTCACCGAAGAACAGATCCAGCGCTACAGCCGTCAGATCGTGCTGAAGGAGGTGGGCGGCAAGGGACAGCGCCGGCTCCGCGAGGCGAAAATCTTTCTGATCGGCGCGGGCGGTTTGAGTTCGCCCGCCGCCCTCTATTTGGCCGCCTCCGGCATCGGGCGGCTCGGCATCATCGACGCTGACCTGGTCGATCTATCGAATCTGCAGCGGCAGATCCTGCACTCGACCG
>DATJYI010000112.1:0-18215 GCA_035499635.1 Nitrospiria bacterium
CGAGCCGGGCGATATACCGATCGTCCCGTTCGATGCGGAGGTGGATTTCCGGAAGCTTCGGCAACCAGCAGAAAAAATCGATGTGCGACAAACCGGTGACCGCCAAAATATGCTGTAGCTGGCCGACGTAATAATCCGGCACTTGGCGGCTCCCGGCCGTCCTTCTGTAAGTGCTCTCGCCGCATTTGATTTCAACCACCACGCTCCCATTGGCCGCCAATCCATCCACGCTGGCGCGCTGCCACTCATGTGCGGTGCTTTGGAGGCATGCGGGAGCCACGCAGATTTTGCGCAACATCTCATATTGCTTTCTGGCTTCCGGCTCGAGCGCGGTGCCGCGCGCCATCGCCGCATTGGTCGCCTGCTTCTGGCCCGTGCCGAGCTTTTCCAGGAGGAGCTGCGTGGCGTTCTTCCACGGGTTTTCGCCCATGATTGCCGGGGCATCCGATCCGCCGATGCCGTGGTTGCGCCACTCATGCCACTCGGCCGTGCCTTGCTGAAGATCGATGACGTCGTAGGCGTTATTCACGGGTCTCCTTGTGAGAGGCGACGACTAGCATAGCAGAAAAAATGGGAGAGGAGGGGGTTTTGTTGGGGGGGAGGATACGGGATAGTAGTCAGCCCCCGATTTTTCCCAGATCACGGAAAGTTAAGGGCGAAGAACGGGGCCCCCGGTGGGACCTTTGCTTCGCGAATCTCATGTATCAGGCCTTTCGCCTTCAAAAATTCGGGGGACACCATACTTAACTCATCACATTTCGCTTAGCTGCCGTTACATGATGTGATGGGGAAATCCTGTGGGCACAACTCGTTCCATGCTCGGCATGGGTGAGATTATAGCGACCCCCAAAGGAGAGTTAATAGTTGAGTATGGTGTCCCCTGAATTCAGTATGGTGTCCCCTGAATTCAGGAATTCAGGAATTCAGGCAAATCCGTCGGTCCTGGGCACTAACGTATAGAGCATCAGGGGTGCGACAGATTTGACCATGCCCCTGCACCGTTGGTGTTTCGTGCCAACGGTGCAGATTGAATGACGCACGCCAGTGCTACCATCATGGCAAATCCTGTCGGTATTGGGCTCCGACAGTATACAATGAGTATCGGGGCGACAGGATTTGAACCTGCGACCCCCTGCTCCCGAAGCAGGTGCGCTACCAGGCTGCGCTACGCCCCGAATAAAAAAGAAAGGAAAGCGTCGTCACGATATCAAGAAGTGATTCTTGAAGTCAATAAACGGGGCGGCAAAGCTCCGCGAGGCCTCGGGCTCAGAGCGAGCCTCTCTAGACTTCGCTCTTTCTCCCTCCCACAGAAGGGCCCGTGCAGGGATCGGTGAGGAGCGCCGTCTCGGAGCCCCGCACCACAAATGGCTCCGATGCCGTGCGGGGCGAGAGCCGAGGGCCGCTGAGGACAGTAACCGCAAGCGAGCCCGTGCCGACGAACTGATCCCCTGCACGGGTCAAGCGACACGGCCTTTGACTTCATTCGCTGAACCCGTTTACAATGCCCACCATGGTTCCTACAATCGAATGGACTGACAAGGCCGTCCGGATCCTCGATCAGACGAAACTGCCGCATTTGGTCGTCTACCGCGACTGCACCGACTACCGGATGGTGGCGCAGGCGATCCGCGAGCTGGCGATCCGCGGCGCGCCGGCCATCGGCATCGCCGCCGCGATGGGTGCGGCCTTAGGGGCGCGGCAGATTCAATCGCGTGACCGGACAGACTTTCTCAACCAGTTTCATCGCATTTGCGACGAAATCCGCACCGCGAGGCCGACCGCCGTCAATCTCTTCTGGGCCGTGGATCGCGTCGAACGAGCCGCCAAAAGCAGTCTGGCTGATTCGACCGATGCGCTCAAGGAGGAACTCGTCGCGCTGGGCAAACTGATGCTCGATGAGGACATCGTCCTGAACAAACAGTTGGGCCGGGTCGGCGCCACGTTGATCCCAGACCAGGCCTCCATCCTGACCCACTGCAACACCGGCTCGCTGGCCACCGGCGGCTATGGCACGGCACTGGGCGTGATCCGCGCCGCCGTCGAGGCGGGCAAACGGGTGCGCGTCTACATCGATGAGACCCGCCCCGTCCTGCAAGGGGCCCGGCTGACGGCGTGGGAATTGTTGCAGGACCAGATTCCCTGCACGCTGATCACCGACAGCATGGCGGGCAGCCTGATGCGGCGGGGCAAGATCGACCTCTGCATTGTCGGCGCCGACCGGATCGCGGCCAACGGCGACACGGCGAACAAGATCGGCACCTACTCGGTTGCTGTGCTGGCGAAGGCACACCGCCTGCCCTTTTACGTGGCGGCGCCGATGTCGACGATCGATTTCAGTTTGCGGTCAGGAAAGTCGATCCCGATCGAAGAGCGGGATCCGGAGGAGGTCACCTCGCTTCCGACCGCCTCGGGCCGCGTCGCTACCGCCCCCAAGGGGGTGCCGGTCTACAATCCGGCCTTCGACGTCACGCCGGCCAACTTGATCCGGGCGATCATCACCGAGCGGGGCGCCGTTCCGCCTGGTCAGTTGCGGAAACTGAAGGCCATGGCGAGGGCCGTTGTCAGGGAACGACGCGCGTCTCTACCTACTGCCCGAGTCACTCGGCGAGTAAAGCGCCGAGCTCGTTCTCGGTAATTTTTCGGATTAGGGGGGAGACTTTATCTCCCCCCCTAGCCCCCCCGATTGATTATGTGACTCGTGATGTACGTTGGACCGATACGCTTGGAGATGGGGAGACGTATCTTCGCCTCAACTTAGTTACCCTCAAGCCAGTTCCTTAGAGAGTTCGACAATTCTTCGGGTGCGATCTTGATTGTTTGACCATCGACTCGGCGCTTGAGCTCCAGCTTCCCTTCTTTCACCGTCCGGTCGCCGAAGAGCGCCTGCACCGGCACGCCGATCAGGTCGGCGTCGTTGAACTTGATCCCCGCCCGCTCATCCCGGTCGTCGATCAGGACCTCGTATCCGAGAGTCGCGGCGGCTTGCGCCGTCCGCTCGGCGGCCTCCCTGACCGCCTCGATCTTCACGTTGAGCGGCACCACCTGCAGGTGGAACGGCGCCAGCGCCGCCGGCCAGATAACGCCCTTCCCGTCGTGCCGCTGCTCGATCGCGGCCGCGACCGTGCGGCTCACTCCGATGCCGTAGCAGCCCATGATCATCGGCTGTTCGCGCCCCTGCGGGTCGAGCACCGTCGCCTTCATCGCGTCACTATATTTGGTCCCCAACATGAAGATGTGGCCCACTTCGATCCCGCGGTGCGTCTCCAGGGACGCCTGGCAGCGCGGGCAGACATCGCCGGGCTGTTTCTCGACATTCGCCGCGTAGTCGCATTTCGAGCAGGCCTTGATGCTGTCCTCGCCCGTCTCCGCCAGCACCATGAATTCCTGGGAATACGACCCGCCGATCATTCCGCTGTCGGCCTCAACCGGCTTGAAGCGCAATCCGCACCGTTCGAAGATCCGGCGATACGCCTCCTTCATCTTCTCATAACTGGAACGGGCGCCGGCATCGTCAAGATCGAAGCTGTAGGCATCCTTCATCAGAAACTCCCGCCCGCGCATGACGCCGAAGCGCGGCCGGATCTCGTCGCGGAATTTCATCTGGATCTGGTAGAGCGTGACCGGCAGCTGGCGGTAGGAACGGACTTCCCGGCGCACAAGATCGGTGATCACCTCCTCGTGCGTCGGCCCGAGGCAGAAGTCCCGGTCGTGGCGGTCCTTCAAACGGAGCAGCTCCTTGCCGTATTGTTGCCAGCGGCCCGTCTCCTGCCACAGCTCGGCCGGCTGGACCATCGGCATCAGCAGCTCCTGCGCGCCCGCCCGGTTCATTTCCTCGCGGATGATCCGTTCGACCTTGTTGAGCACACGTAATCCGAGCGGCAACAGCGTATAAATCCCCGCAGCCAGCTTGCGGACCATCCCGGCGCGCAACATCAGCTGATGGCTGACGATCTCCGCCTCCCCCGATTCCTCCCGTAATGTCGGGATAAACAGTGATGAATAACGAAAGACGACACCCTTTGACTGTGGATTCATGTTCACTACCATCAATGTATGGCGATGGGGGTTTCAGGGGGAGCTGAGGCATCTCCCCCTGATCGAGCGAGCGCGTGCCATCTCAGCGCGAGCGGATCAAACATGAAAAGCGACAAAGACCGCCGGATCCCGCCGATCTGGGGATGCTGGTTAACGGACATCAGCGTATGCGCATGCGACAGCGATCAAGATGAAAGACGGTTGTCGCGTATAACCCGAGTGTTTCATGCGTTCTGATGGGAGTCGCCAGAGGGGGTGGAAGCGGAACTCACCCCTGGCTTGAGCGAGCATGGTGCGAAGTGCCATGCGAGCGGATCAATCCCAATCAAGACCCGAACAGCCGGAGCAGATCGTTGGAGAACGCCAGGATCATCAGCATCAACAGCAGGGCGATGCCGACGCGCTGGGCCATCTCCTTGGTCCTGAGCGTCAGCGGCCGTCCAATGACGGCTTCGATCAGAAAGAAAAAGATGTGCCCGCCATCGAGCACGGGAATCGGCAGGAAGTTCAGCACCGCCAGGTTCACGCTGATGATGGCCATAAACAGAATCAGATTCGGCAGGCCGGCTTCGGCCGCCTTGGCGGAAACTTGCGCGATGAGAATCGGCCCGCCCACCTCCTTGAGCGGCACGACACCCTCGACCATCTTGCCCAGCGAGACGACGGTCAGAAAGGTCCAGTGGCCCGTCATCCCCAGCCCCTCCGTGAAGGCATCGAGCGGATTGAGCCGGATGTTTTCATAGACGCCGCCGTCCCTGACGCCGATCTGGCCGACCTTGCGCACCTCTCCAAACGGCAACGTCGGTTTTTCCACCGCGGCGGGCGTCACGGTCACGGTCAGTTGAGTCCCGTCCCGCAACACCACAACTTCCGTCGCCTGCCCGGCCAGCTGTTCGATCAGCTCGGTCATCTGCTCCCATCGTTTGACCGGCGTGCTGTTGATCGTTTCCACCCGGTCGCCGGCGTGAAAGCCGGCCCGTTGCGCCGGACTGTCCGGCGAGATCTCGCCCAGCACCGGCATGTGCTGCGGCATGCCCACCATGTTCAATCCGAAGAAAAAGATGAAGGCCAGCAGGAGATTGAAGAACGGCCCCGCCGCGACAATCGCGAGCTTGTTCAGGGTCGGCTGATGGAGAAACGCCCGCGCCTGATCGGCCGGATCGATGGTTTCGTTCGGGTCGTCGCCGAACAGCCGGACGTAGCCGCCCAGCGGGATCGCAGAGAGGCAATATTCCGTCTCGCCCGATTGCCGGCGCCACAGCTTGGGCCCGAAGCCGATCGAATAGGTCAGCACCTTGACGCCCAGCAGGCGGGCGGCCAGAAAGTGGCCCCATTCGTGGAACGCGATGAGCACGCTCAGCACGACGAGAAAGATGGCCACCGTCTTCACCAGCTCCACGAGATGGTCCCCAGACAGCATCGACGCGATGTGCATGCCCGTGCTCCTCTCCTCACCCCTGCTTGATCCGCATGAGCCCCCTGGACTGCTCACGGGCCCAGCGATCCGCCGCCATCACGTCCGTGATCTCGTAGGCCGGCTTGACGTCGTGGGCCTTCATCGTCGACCGGATGACGCGCGGAATCGACGTGAAGGGTATCTGATGGTCCAGGAAGGCCCAGACCGCCTCTTCATTGGCGGCGTTGAGCACCGCCGGCATCGTGCCGCCCTCGCGCAACGCTTCGTACGCATAGCCCAGACAGGGGAATTGTTTTCGATTCGGCCGTTCAAACGTCAGCTGTTTGGCCCGGGCCAGATCCAGCGAAGGGATCGGCAGCGCCAGCCGCTCCGGGTAACTCAGGGCGTAGGCGATCGGGCCGCGCATATCGGGCAGCCCCAGCTGGGCCAGCATGGCTCCGTCGTGATACTCCACCAGCGAATGCACGAGGCTCTGGGGATGAATGACGACGTCCACGCGCCCGGGCTCCATGTCGAACAACCACCGCGCTTCGATCACTTCGAGCCCCTTGTTCATCAGCGTGGCCGAGTCGATCGTAATTTTCGGCCCCATCTTCCAGTTCGGATGGCGCAGGGCCTGCTCCGGCGTGACGCGCGCCTGCCGGGCCAAGGGCAGCCGCAGCAGCGGCCCACCCGATGCGGTCAGCACCAGCCGGCGAAGATCCTGCCGCCGCTGGCCGTGCAACAATTGGAAAATCGCGCTGTGCTCGCTGTCCACGGGAATGATCGAGACGCCGCGGGCCTTCGCCTCCCGCATCACCAATTCGCCCGCCATCACCAGCGTCTCTTTATTGGCGAGCGCAATCTGCTTGCCGGACCGGATCGCCGTCAGCGTCGGGATCAATCCCGCCGCACCGACGATGGCCGAGACCGCCACCAGGGCCTCGGGCATCGCGGCCACCCGCGTCATCCCCTCGATGCCGGTGCCGATCGAAACCGGCAGATCGCGGCAGCGCCGCCGCACCCGATCCGCCGTCTGCTCGTCGGCGACCGCCACCATGCGGGGTTGAAACGTCCGGATCTGTCGCTCCAGCAGCCGGTGGTTCTTCCACGCCGTGAGCCCGACGACCCGATAGCGGTCGGGAAAGGCCTCGACCACGCGCAGCGTGTTGACGCCAATCGACCCGGTGGAGCCGAAGAGGACAATCGGTGTGGTCATCTGATCATGGCGGCGGCCGTCGCCGTGATCGGACAACGGGCCGCAGATGAGGAATCGGTCATAAATCCTTCACCCACAGGAGATAATAATAAAAGGTCGGCGCCGCAAATACAAGACTGTCCACTTTGTCGAGCAGTCCGCCGTGGCCGGGAATCCAGCCGCCGGAATCCTTCACTCCCGCGCGCCGTTTGAACATCGATTCAGCCAGGTCTCCCAGTTGTCCCGCGCAGCCGAGCAGCACGCCGGCGCCAAAACTGTCCAGCCCGCTCAACGCCGGCGTCCACCAGGCGCGTAAGACCAGCGCCGTCACCACGCCGCCCGCCAGGCCGGCCACCGCTCCCTCGATGGTCTTCTTGGGGCTGATCGCGGGGGCCAGCGGGTGGCGGCCCCAGCGGCGCCCGACGAAATAGGCGGCGCTGTCGACCACCCACGTCACCGTCAAGACAAACAATACCACATCCGCGCCCCGCTCGAGGGACCGGAGCAGCACCAGATGGCCCAGCATCACGCCGAGATAGAGCGCACCGAACAACCAGAATCCCCACGCGGGCAGCGCCGTCGCCAGCCGCCGGCCCGTGAAGAGCTCGACCAGCAGCACCGCAGTCACGCCGCCGGCCAGAAGGGCCGTGATCACCGGCGCGGCGCCCAAGAGGCGGCCGCCTCCCATCCGATACAGGCTCCAGACCGCCACCCCGCCGAGCAACAAACCGACGGCAAGCCGCCAGGGCGCCGTTTTCGGAAAAAAGAGGCGGTAGAATTCACGCTGGGCGATGATCACCGTCGCCGCCACGAGCGCGAACAGGGCAACAGGCGGCGCGTACCGGATGACGGCATAGAGCAGCGGCAGGACGACCAGCGCGACGACCACGCGCCGCGCCATCACACCCATCCGCCCGTCCGCTGTTGCACGCCTCCGAACCGCCGTTCGCGGCGTTGATAATCGATCAGGGCCAGGAAGAACTCCCGCCGGTGGAAATCCGGCCAGAGTGTTTTCGTGAAGTACAACTCCGCATACGCGGCCTGCCAGAGCAGAAAATTGCTGATGCGGATTTCTCCGCTGGTGCGGATGATGAGATCGGGATCCGGCAGCTCTCCGGTGCTCAGGTACCGGGACAACACCGCTTCCGTCACCTGTGCCAGGTCCAGCCGCCCGGCCAGCAGATCGGCACCGAGGGCGGCCACCGCGTCGACGATCTCGGCCCGTCCCCCGTAATTGAGCGCCAGATTCAGCGTCATCCGGTCGTACTGGGCCGTGTCCGCCTCAACCCGGCCGATCCAGCGCCGCACGGAGGCCGGCAGCTCGCCGATACGTCCGATCGCGCGAAACCGGATCTCATTTTTTTTCAGCGCCGGTAGCTCCCGCTTCAGATACTGCTCCAGCAGGTGCATCAGCTCGCGCACTTCGGAAAGAGGCCGCTGCCAGTTCTCGCTCGAGAATGCGTACATTGTGAGCACCCGCACGCCCAGCTCCCGGCAGCATTCCACGATGTCCCTGGCCGACGTGATCCCGGCCCGGTGGCCGGCGATCCGGGGCAGGCTTCGAGACTCGGCCCACCGGCCGTTGCCGTCCATGATGATCGCCACGTGCCGCGGCAGCTCCCCGCGGGTCACGTCGGCCAGCAGCGCCTCATCCGACGGCGCGGCCGTCCCGCCGGCCGACTCGTCCGGCTCGATCACCAGTTTCCGTTCCATGCCCCGCCGTTCATCCATTCCCCTTTCCCAATCCATGCGGCACAGCGTAAAACAGCATTTGGCTCTGCGACGTGAACAGCGATGTCACGTCCGACACTTGCTCCTCCACGGTGGGGGTGATCAACAGCAGCACCTGAGCGCCGCCGCGCGGGCCCAGGAGCCTCGCCACCGCCACGTCGGCGATGATCCCGTCCACGCGGGGAATCGACCATCGCTCCGAGAACTGCCGCCCTTCCCATCGCAACAGGTGAACCTGTCCGAAGCGGTAGACCTTCAGCCGTTCGAGCCGCGAGGTCCACGGCACATTCTGGGGCACCACCACGTCCATGGCGCCGTCGCCGTTGAAATCCGCCACTGACAGACGGGCGGGGATGCGCGCGCGCGCCGGCAGGTCCTGGCCCTGGGTGACCGCCATCGGATGGTATACCACATACGTTTCCACCCCCCCGAAGCTCTCCTGGCTCCGCCCCAGCACCCGACCATCCGGATTGACAAGCACCAGCCGATTGTTCGGATCACGATACAATAACTGTCCCCGTCCGTCATGCGTTAAATCGGCCACGGTAAAATCGAAGATCGTCACCCCGTCGGGCAGCGTCAGCGTCTCCCCTTCCCGGTACGCCCGGCCGGTCCAGTCCAGCGTCATCACGCGATCGTAAAATGCCGCCGTCAGCGAGCGCTTCTGGCCCAACAGCAGCACGGGCCCCTTGGGCGGCGCCAGGACGCGGAAATAATAAGGTTGATGATCGGCCACGGACGCCAGCCGGCCGCTCCGCCATTCGAGCACATACGAATCCAGCTCGTCGCCCGTCATCGCCGTGACGAACAGCTGCGGATGGCCCGCATGGTTGATGTCGGCCAGATCGATCGCCAACTGTCGGCGGTCGGCGCGGCCGGGCGGTTCCTCCGCGATCAATTCCGGCGTCAGTGATTTCAACCGGTAGATTCTGATGCGATGTCCGTCGCTGACGGCCGCCTCCGGCGCGCCGTCGCCATCAAGATCGCCGAGCACAAAGTGCTCCGCCCGGTAGGGCAGATCCACCACCTGAATAGCCCGGCCCTGCCGTGACGCCAGCGCTTCATGCCGCGGTTCGGCGGGATCGGCGGCGGATGACCCGGCGGGCAACTCCCCCGTATTGAGCTGCAGCGGCAATTGGACGGCATCGACCTGAAGCCCTTCCCGGGTTTCCACAATCAGCACGGCGCCCATCTGCCCCGCCTGGCGCATTCGCGCATCGAAGATGATCAAATAATCAGCGCCCTGCGCGAGCGCTGCGGCCGCCAGTGGGAGAGTTTCCTTCGCGACGTCAACGGCCGGTTGCTGCGAATCAGTAAGGAGCACCGGCACCGGGACCGCCGGAGTGAACGAGCGCAATTGAAACCGGCCGGACTCCTCCAGCGCCTCACGAAAACGCGCCGTCACCACCTGGCTGGTCGCCGTGGAGGCCAGCGCGACGGGCAGCAGCCCGTCGTCCGTGCGCACCCGGTCGCCGGGCTGCACGATCGCGGTCGTGGCGCCGGCCTCGCCGATGAAGTGGCCCACGGCGTGTTCGGCCGACGCGTGCTCGATGATCAACACGCCGAGCCGCATTTCGGTATCGCCCAGCACGACGCCCGTCAAGGGATGGCGGAAGGTCGTGCCCAGGCGTGTGACGGTCAGCACCAACCCGGGCCGAAGCCCCTGGTTCAAGCCGCGATCGATTTCCACGGCGGCACCCTGCACGGCGGTGACCGAGCCGTCGAGCCGAGGGAAGAGGGTGCCCACCACGAACGCCAGCTCTTGAAGCGTGCTGGCCATCTGAGGGGGAGGCCCGTCCGTCGCAAACGCAGGCCCGACCATGGCGAAAGACAGGATCAGGACCGCCAGCCGGAGAACGTGGCGACGGGCAGGTGGACGGAGCAGAAAGCCGTCAATCGCGCGCACAGGGGGGAATCGCAGAGGAACCATCACCATGAAGTAGGTGCAGTGTAGCGGCTTTTCGTCCGAAATGTCAAACAACCGGCCCGCGCCTTGCGTTCACCGTAACCACTCCATTATAATGAGCTTTCAAGATGTCCACTCCACGACAATCAACCAAGCAAGAGGCCCCCGTTGCCTTCCCGCCGCCCGCCCAGGGACTCTATGATCCCAAGGCCGAACGGGGCAGCTGCGGAATCGGCTTTATCGTCAATATCAAGGGTGACAGATCACACGAGATTGTCAGCAAGGGGCTGCAAATCCTCGACCACATGGCCCACCGGGGGGCCCAGGGCTGCGACCCCTGCACCGGCGACGGCGCCGGCATCTTGCTGCAGGTGCCCCACGCGTTCCTGAAACGGTCCTCCGCCGAGTGCGGCGTCCGGCTGCCGGGCGCGGGCGAATACGGCGTGGGGATGGTCTTTCTGCCCACCGATCCGGCCCAGCGGCGCCAGACGGAACGGATGATCGAGACCATCATCGGCGAGGAGGGCCAGCACTGCCTCGGCTGGCGCGACGTGCCCGTCAAGGAGACCGAGATCGGCCAGCAGGCGCGCGGGAGCCTGCCCATTATCCGCCAGTTCTTCATCGCCCGCACGATGCTCAACGAGACGCAATTCGAACGGAAGCTCTACGTCATCCGCAAACGGATCGAATCCGCCGTCGGCGCCTCCGCGATCGAGCAGCGGAACGTCGTCCACATCTGCAGCCTGTCCGCCGCCACGATCGTCTACAAGGGATTGCTGCTGCCCGAGCAGGTGCCGCTCTTCTACCAGGACCTGGCCGACGAGACCGTCGTCAGCGCCCTGGCCATGGTCCATTCCCGTTTCTCGACCAACACCTTTCCCTCCTGGTCGCTGGCCCATCCCTACCGGTACATCTGCCACAACGGCGAAATCAACACGCTCAAGGGCAACGTCAACTGGATGCGCGCGCGGCAGGGCCGGATGCGGTCGGAGCTGTTCGGCGACGACCTGCACAAACTCTACCCGATCATCGGGGAGAACCAGAGCGACTCCGCCTGCCTTGACAACGCCGTGGAGTTTCTCGTCATGGGCGGCCGGTCGCTGCCGCACGCCATGATGATGCTCATCCCGGAGGCGTGGGTCGGCAACCCCCACATGGACCTGGACCGGCGGGCGTTCTACGAATATCACGCGGCGATGATGGAGCCCTGGGACGGCCCCGCGGCGGTCTGCTTCACCGACGGCAAATTGATCGGCGGCACGCTCGACCGCAACGGCCTCCGCCCCTGCCGCTACCTGGTCACGTACGACGGACTGGCCGTGCTCGCCTCGGAAGCGGGCGTGCTGCCCGTCAAGCCGGAGGACGTCCGATTCAAGGGGCGTCTGCAACCGGGCCGGATGTTCCTCATCGACACGACGCAGGGCCGGATCATCGACGATGAAGAGATCAAGGCCGACATCACCCGACGCAAACCCTACCGGCAGTGGCTGTCGACTCACCGGATCTCGCTCGACGAGCTGCCCGAGCCGCTCAACGTGCCGCAGCCCGGCCACGCCGCGCTGCGCCAGCAGCAGCAGGCCTTCGGCTACACGATCGAGGAGCTCAAGATGGTCATGACGCCGATGGTCGTCAACGGCGAGGAGGCCGTCGGCTCGATGGGCACCGACACGCCGCTGGCCGTGCTGTCCGAGCGGCCGCAGCTGCTCTTCAAATATTTCAAGCAGCTCTTCGCCCAGGTGACCAATCCGCCGATCGATCCGATCCGCGAGCAGCTGGTCATGTCGCTGGTGACCAACATCGGCCCGAAGCCGAACCTGCTGGGGGAGACGCCGGAGAGCTGCCGGCGCATCAAGGTCCAGCAGCCGATCCTGACCAACGCAGAGCTGGAAAAGATCCGGGAGATCACCGATGAGCACTTCCGCAGCAAAACGCTCCGGATGCTGTTCCGCATCGCGGACGGTCCCGACGGCATGGCCGCGGCCGTGGATGACTTGTGCCGCCAGGCCTCGGAAGCGATCAAGGAGGGCTTCTCGTTCCTCATCCTCAGCGACCGCGGCGTCAACGCCGAATGGGCGCCGATCCCCAGCCTGCTGGGCATCTCCGCCGTCCACCACCATCTGATCTTGGAATGCAGCCGGACCGAAGTGGGGCTGATCGTGGAGACCGGCGAGGCGCGCGAGGCCCAGCACTTCGCCTGCCTGATCGGCTACGGCGCGGGCAGCGTTAATCCCTACCTCGCCTTCCGCACGCTCATCGACCTGGAACGGGAGGGCTACCTGCCCGAGGGCATCGATGCCGTGACGGCGCAGCAGAAATACATCAAGGCAATCAATAAGGCGCTCCTCAAGATCTTTTCGAAGATGGGGATCTCAACCGTGCAGAGCTATTGCGGCGCCCAGATCTTCGAAGCGATCGGATTGAACCGGGAGCTGGTCGACCGGTATTTCACCGGCACCGCGTCGCGGATCGGCGGCATCGGCATGCGGGAACTGGCCGAGGAAACCCTGCGCCGCCACGCCGTCGCCTACCAGCCCGTCGCCGTCCGGCAACTCGAGTTCGGCGGCGAATATCACTACCGGATCCAGGGTGAGCACCACAATTGGAATCCTCTGACGATCGCCACCCTGCAGCACGCCACCCGCGCCAACCGGTTCGACACGTTCAAACAGTTCAGCCGCCTCGTCAACGACGAAAGCCGCCACCGCTCCAACATCCGCGGCCTGCTCGAGCTGAAGACCGGCGCGCCGATCCCGATCGAGGAGGTGGAGCCGGCGTCCGACATCGTGAAACGCTTCACCACCGGCGCCATGTCGTTCGGCGCGATCGGCAAGGAGGCGCACGAAACGCTCGCCATCGCCATGAACCGGATCGGCGGCAAGAGCAACACGGGCGAAGGCGGCGAGGATCCCGAACGGTTCACGCCCCTGCCCAACGGCGATTCCAAGAACAGCGCGATCAAGCAGGTCGCGTCGGCGCGCTTCGGCGTCACGATCCACTACCTCGTCAACGCCAGGGAACTCCAGATCAAAATGGCCCAGGGGGCGAAGCCCGGCGAGGGCGGCCAGCTGCCCGGCAAGAAGGTCGATGAGACCATCGCCCGGCTCCGTTACTCGACGCCCGGCGTGCAGCTGATCTCGCCGCCGCCCCACCACGACATCTACAGCATCGAGGACCTGGCCCAGCTGATCTTCGACTTGAAAAACGCCAACCCGGCCTCCGACGTCTCCGTCAAGCTCGTCGCCGAAGTCGGCGTCGGCACGGTCGCCGCGGGCGTGGCCAAGGCGCACGCGGACAAGATTCTCATATCCGGAGATTCGGGCGGCACCGGCGCTTCGCCCCTTTCCTCGATCAAATACGCCGGCGTCCCCTGGGAACTGGGGCTGGCCGAGACCCAACAGACGCTCGTGCTCAACAACCTGCGCGGCCGGGTGCGGATCGAGACCGACGGCCAGCTCAAAACCGGCCGCGACGTGGTCATCGCGGCGCTGCTCGGCGCCGAGGAATTCGGCTTCTCCACCGCCCCGCTGATCGTCGAAGGCTGCATCATGATGCGCAAGTGCCACCTGAACACCTGCCCGGTCGGCATCGCCACGCACGACCCGGTCCTGCGGGCCAAGTTCTCCGGGCAGCCGGAGCATCTGGTCAATTATTTCTTCTTCGTGGCCGAGGAGGTCCGGGAGCTGATGGCGCAGCTGGGCTTCCGGCGGTTCGACGAGATGGTCGGCCGCTCGGACAAGCTGCGCGCCCAGAAGGCCATCGACCACTGGAAGGCCAGGGGTCTCGACCTGTCGGCGATCCTGCACCATCCCGACGCGCCGGCCGGCGTCGCCACCCACTGCATCGAACGGCAGCGGCACGCCATCGAAACGGTGCTGGACCGCCGTCTCATCGAGGCGGCCCAACCCGCCATCACGTCGAAGCAACCGGTGGAGCTGGCCATCCCGATCCACAACACCGACCGGACGGTCGGGGCGATGCTGTCGGGCGAGATCGCCAAGCGGCACGGACTCGAGGGGCTGCCGCCCGACACGATCCGGGTGGCGTTCACCGGCACGGCCGGCCAGTCGTTCGGCGCGTTTCTGGCCCGCGGCGTCGCGTTCACGCTCGAAGGAGAATCGAACGATTATCTGGGCAAGGGCTTGTCGGGCGGCCGGATCGTCGTCTACCCGCCCCGCGCGTCGAAGTTCGTCCCGGAAGAGACGATCCTCATCGGCAACACGTCGCTCTACGGCGCGACGGCGGGCGAATGTTATTTCTACGGCATGGCGGGCGAACGGTTCGCCGTGCGCAACAGCGGCGCGCTCGCCGTCATCGAAGGGGTCGGCGACCACGGCTGCGAATATATGACCGGCGGCGCCGTGGTGGTGCTGGGCAGGACGGGCCGGAATTTTGCGGCGGGCATGAGCGGCGGCGTCGCGTTCGTGCTCAACGAGGACGGCCAGTTCCAGAAGCGGTGCAACCTCGGCATGGTGGAGCTCGAACCGGTCGCGGAGGACGCGGACATCGCCCTGTTGCAGGACCTGATCACCCGGCACGTCACCTACACCGGCAGCCGGAAGGCGGCCGCCATCCTCAGGCAGTGGCCGGCGATGCTCGCCAAATTCGTGAAGGTCATGCCCGTCGACTACAAGCGCGTGCTGGCCGAGCGGGCGCAGCAGGCCAAGCTCACGGCATCGGTGAAGGGGTAACGGGCCGTGGGCGATATCCGGGGATTTCTGAAAGCGAAACGGGAGGGGCCCACACGGCGTCCCGTGGCGGAGCGCGTCAAGGACTGGAAGGAATTCTACCAGCCGATCGCCGAAGAAACGCTCAAGACACAGGGGGCCCGCTGCATGGATTGCGGCGTCCCCTTCTGCCAGAGCCCCAGCGGCTGCCCCGTCCAGAACATGATCCCCGACTGGAACGATCTCGTCTATCGCGGCCGCTGGCAGGACGCGCTGAAGATGCTCCACTCCACCAACAATTTTCCCGAATTCACCGGCCGCCTCTGCCCGGCGCCGTGCGAGAGCGCCTGCGTGCTGGGCATCATCGACGACCCCGTCTCGATCCGGGTGATCGAATGGAACATCATCGACCGCGGTTTCGACGCCGGGCTGGTCGCGCCCATCCTGCCTGAACGGCGGACCGGCCGGCGCGTGGCCGTTATCGGCTCCGGGCCGGCCGGGCTCGCGGCCGCCCAGCAGCTGTGCCGGCTGGGCCATGACGTGACGGTCTTCGAACGGGACGACCGGATCGGCGGTTTGCTCCGGTACGGCATTCCCGACTTCAAGATGGAAAAACGCGTCATCGACCGCCGATTGGACCAGATGCGCGCGGAGGGCGTCGTGTTCAGGACCGGCGTGCACGTCGGAACGAATCCCACATTGAAGGCGCTTCACGCCGAGTTCGACGCCGTCTGTCTGGCCATCGGCGCCATGAAGGCCCGCGAGCTCCCCGTCCCCGGCCGGGAGCTCGATGGGGTTCATCTCGCGATGGACTTTCTGACCCAGCAGAACCGGATCAACGCCGGCGACACTCTGCGGCCCGGCGAGCGACGGATCACCGCCGAGGGCAAGCGGGTCGTCATCATCGGCGGCGGCGACACCGGCTCCGATTGCCTCGGCACCGCCCACCGCCAGGGCGCGCGTGCGGTGCATCAGTTTGAGATCCTGCCCCAGCCGCCCGAGCACCGGGCCGACTCCACCCCCTGGCCGCTCTGGCCGATGCAGCTGCGCAGCTCTCACGCGCATGAAGAGGGCTGCGACCGCCGATGGAGCGTCTCCACCACCCATTTTTCCGGTTCGAACGGCCGTGTGGAGCGGCTGCACGCCGTCCGGGTGGCGCAGGAGGTCAACGACTCCGGCCATGTCCGCCTCGCCCCGCAGCCCGGCACCGAATTTGACATCGAGACGGAGCTGGTGCTGCTGGCCATGGGATTCACCGGCCCGATCACCGACGGTCTGTCGGAGCTGGGCGTCAGGCTGGACGCGCGCGGCAACATCGCCGTGAACAGTCAGTGCATGACCAGCGTCGACGGCGTCTTCGCAGCCGGCGACGCCAAGCGGGGCGCCTCGCTGATCGTCTGGGCGATTCGGGAGGGTCGGGACGCCGCGCGCGGCATCGACCAGTATGTGCAGACGGTGAAGCGGTGACGCGTCCCTGCGCCCTTCCCTCTTCCCTCCGACCGGGGAGAGGAACCGGGTGACAGGGTGGATCATCCCATGACAGAACGCCGGGCCAACCGACTCATCAAGGAAACCAGCCCGTATCTCCGGCAGCACGCCTACAATCCCGTCGACTGGCATCCCTGGGACCGGGAGGCCCTGGAGCGGTCACGACAGGAGGACAAGCCGATTCTCCTCTCCATCGGCTATTCCGCCTGTCACTGGTGCCACGTCATGGAGCACGAAAGCTTCGAAGATGCCGACACGGCCGCCCTCATGAATCAGTTCTTTGTCAACATCAAGGTCGACCGGGAAGAGCGGCCCGACCTCGACCAGATCTATCAAACCGCCTTCCAGCTCTTTCACCGGCGAGGCGGCGGCTGGCCGCTGACGATGTTTCTCACGCCCGACCTTGTCCCCTTCTTCGCCGGCACCTACTTTCCGCCCAACGACCGCTACAACCTGCCCGGCTTCAAGCGCGTGCTGGACTCCGTCGCCGAGGCCTATCGCACCCAGCGCGATCAGGTGCGGCAGACGACCGAGCAGATCGCTCGCGTCTTCGAACAGCTTCAGACGCAACGGAGCGGCGACCGTCCCCTCTCGCCGGACGCCGTGCGGCAGGCGGTCGACTACCTCTCCCGGATCTTCGAGCCGGTCTACGGCGGCTTCGGCGGCGCGCCGAAGTTTCCCGCGTCGATGGCCTTTACGCTCTGCTTGCACCACTACCATGCCACGCTCGACCGGACCGCGCTGGAGATGACCACACGCACGCTCACGCGCATGGCCGAGGGCGGCATCTACGACCAGATCGGCGGCGGCTTTCACCGCTACAGCGTCGATGAGCGGTGGCTCGTCCCCCACTTCGAGAAGATGCTCTACGACAACGCCCTGCTGACCCGGCTCTATCTTGACACCTATCTGGTCACGCAGGACGAGCGCTTCGCCCGGATCGCCAAGGGCACGGTCAACTACGCGCTCCGCGAGCTGCTCCACCCGGACGGCGGCTTCTACGCCGCACAGGACGCCGACAGCGAAGGCGAAGAGGGCAAATATTTCGTCTGGACGGTGGAGGAGGTCCTCGCCGTGCTGGGCGACGCGGACGGCCGCCTCTTCTGCCGCGCCTTCGACGTCACCTCGGCGGGAAACTTCGAGAAGAAAAACATCCTGCACACGGCGCTCTCGGCCGACGCGTTGGCCGAAGAATTTCACCTCACGCCCGAGGAGGTCGCCCTGCGGCTGGAGCAATCCAAAGGCCGGCTCCTGGCCCATCGCGAGCTACGGGTCAAGCCGCTGCGCGACGAGAAAATCCTGGTGGGCTGGAACGGCCTGATGCTCTCCGCGCTGGCCGAAGCGGTGAAAGTGTTCGAGATCGACGCCCACCGGGCCGCGGCAATCAGGACGGCCGAGTTCCTCTGGTCCAATCTTCGTCGCACGACACATGGCCGCGACCAGTTGCTGCACGTCTGGACTAAAGGCGAAGCCAAATTGTCCGCCTATCTCGACGACTACGCCTTTCTGATCGCCGCCTACCTCGATCTGTACGAGGCGCTGCTCGACACCAAATGGTTCGACCGGGCCATGCGGCTGGCCGAAACAATGATGGACGACTTCTGGGACGGGAAGGAGGGTGATTTCTTCTTCACCCCGCGTCATCACGAACCGCTCATCAGCCGGCCGAAATCGTCGCAGGACCAGTCGATCCCGTCCGGGACGGCCGTCGCCGTGCGTGATCTGCTGCGGCTGGCCGCCTATACCGGCCGGACCGACTGGCGCGACACGGCCGAGCGGACGCTCCGCCGGTATCAG
>DATJYI010000113.1:0-3679 GCA_035499635.1 Nitrospiria bacterium
CGCCAAAAAGCTCATGCCGACGCTGCAAAAGAATCTCAGTCCTCGGGGCCAGATCACATTCGATGAACGGACCAACACGTTGATCGTCAAGGACATCAAACAGGATCTCGTGGAAATCACCACCCTGCTGAAGGTGCTCGACAAGAGAACTCCCCAGGTGATGATTGAGTCCCGCATCGTCGCCGCCGACACCAACTTTGCCAGGGATCTGGGTGTGGCATGGGGAGCGTCGTTCAGCACGACGAGCGGTCCGTATCAATTTGGCACGGTGACCGGCCCGACGGGCCCCGTCTACACGGGAACCGCCGGGACGCCGACGCCCGGGTTTCTGGTGAACTTGCCGGCAACCGGGCAGGCCGGGCCCCTGGGCAGTCTGGGCTTTACGCTGGGGAGGTTGACCAGCAATCCCTTCACGCTCGATCTCCGCCTCTCCGCCGGAGAAACCCAGGGTGTCGCCAAGACGATCTCGGCGCCGAAAGTGATGGTGCTGGACAATCAAAAGGCGAAGATCCAGCAGGGGCAGTCCGTGCCCTACGTGTCCGGCGCGACCTCGGCGTCTGGACCGACGACCATCTTCGTCGAGGCCAGCCTTACGCTTGAGGTCACCCCGCACGTGACGCCCGACGGGAGCATTTTGATGGACATCCATGTCACCAACGACCAGCCCGATTATACGACTCCAAACCCAGGCGGACCGCCCATCCAGAAGAAGGAGGCCAAGACCAACGTGATGGTCAAGGACGGCGACACGATTGTGATCGGCGGCATCTACATATCGCAAAACTCGCATTCGACGAGCGGCTTGCCGTGGCTGAGCAAGATTCCGTTCTTCAGCTGGCTGTTCAAGCAAACGTCGGAATCAGACACGAATCATGAACTGCTCGTGTTTCTCGTCCCCAAGATCGTGACGTAAGGAGTCGGCTGGGTATGCTGCGGTGTCTGAATTCGGGTGAATCACATGGCCAGATGCTGGCGGCTATTCTTGAAGGGATGCCGGCCGGCGTGCCGGTGACCGAGGAGGCCGTCAATCACGATCTGGTCCGGCGGCAACGGGGATACGGGCGGGGCGGTCGGATGAAGATCGAGCAGGATCGGGTTGAGTTCATCTCGGGCGTGCGGAAGGGCCTCACGATGGGCAGCCCCATCGGCCTGCTGGTCCGGAACAAGGACTGGGAAAACTGGAAGGAGATCATGTCGGTGGCGCCGGGAGAACCGTCCACGGAACGGGTGGTCACGCGACCGCGTCCCGGTCACGCAGATTTCGCCGGTGCGGTCAAATACAACCATACCGACATTCGCAACGTGCTCGAAAAGGCCAGCGCCCGTGAGACGGCCATCCGGGTCGCCATCGGCGCCGTGGCCAAGCAATTGCTGGCTCAGTTCGGAATGACAGTCGTCAGTTATACGGTTGAGATCGGCGGCGTGGTGGCCGCCACCGGCGGACGCGCCCCAGAGGAGTTGTATGATGCGGCGGAACGGTCGGAAGTCCGTTGCGCCGATTCGACCGCGGAAGCCAGGATGATCGACAAAATCAAGGAGGCGAAGGAAAAGGGCGATACGCTCGGCGGCGTGTTCGAGGTCGTGGTCACCCATCCGCCGGTCGGACTGGGCAGCTATGCCCAGTGGGACCGGCGGCTCAATGCCCGGCTGGCCTTCGCCCTGATGAGCATCCAGGCCATGAAAGGGGTCGAGATCGGTCTGGGGTTTGAAACCGCACGCCGCTTCGGCTCCCAGGTCCATGACGAGATTTTCTATGGTGAAGAGGCGGCCGAGACGACCGGCGGCCGATCGCAGGGGAAATTCTATCGGAAAACGAACAATGCCGGAGGATTCGAAGGCGGGATCACCAACGGACAGGATATCGTCCTCCGGGTCGCCATGAAACCGATTTCGACGCTGTACAAGCCGCTGCAAAGCGTCGATATGAAAAGCAAGGAGCCGTTCCAGGCCGCGATTGAGCGCTCGGACATCTGCACCGTGCCGGCGGCCGGAGTGGTCGGCGAAGCGGTCGTGGCGTTTGAAATGGCCGGCGCCATGATCGACAAATTCGGCGGTGACAGTTTGCGCGAGATGAAACGGAATTATGACGGGTATATGAGAACCGTGGAGGAGTTGTAATCACCTGCAACGCTACAGGGGCAACACTGGCAGACGGTGGGTCACGGATCCGGTTCCCGCCAGTTCCGTTACACACAACAGGGGAGCCGAGGAACATCCCTGAAGGAATGAAGAGCGCGGCGTTCCGTATCGTTGACAGGACGGCAAAACTCCGCTACTTATTGAAGTGACAATTCAAATCGAGGGTCGACACGTGGTGCTGGTCGGGATGATGGGAACGGGGAAATCGGCGGTGGGCCGCTCGTTGGCAGGGCGGCTCGATCGGCCGTTTTACGACACCGACCGGCTTATTGAAAAGCGGGAAGGACGATCGATCGCGTCCATGTTTCATGCAAACGGGGAGAATTATTTCCGCGAAGTCGAAGCGTCGGTCATCCGCGAGGTTACGGGGATGGCTGACGGGGTGATTGCCACCGGAGGGGGGGCGCTGATCAGGGAAGAGAATCGCGCCGCTCTCAAAGCACGGGGCTTACTGATCTGGTTGAAGGCGGATCTGAAGGCCATGGTGAACAGGACCAAGAGGCGGTCAACCCGGCCGTTGCTGGCTGTCCGGGACCGCGAAGCGCAGCTGGCGCGGTTGCTGGCGGAGCGGACGCCGCTCTACGCCGAAGCCGCGTTGAGCGTTGAGACGACTGGAAAGCGGGTTGAAGAGGTCGCACAGATTATTCTGAACTGGATCAAGGATGGTAACGATATGCGGCGGGAGGGACGATGAAAAAGCTCCTGGTAATCGGACTGCTGGCGTTAATAAGTGGAGTCGGCATGATCAGCTGCGGGAATGACGCAGGATTTGATGCTGTCGTGATCACTCCTGTTACTTCTGTGTCGATCACCGGCAACTTGGCTGGTGGTGAGGAATTTCCGCTTGCCGGAATGCAGTTTTTAGTGCAAAAAAGCTCCAACGACACCACGCCTGTTCCTGGTGTTTCCATCAAAATGGAATCAGGGGCTCTTGCTGGCGATATCTTTTTGTGTGCAGTGCCATGGTCGGGAATTTCACCAACTATGATCTGTACGAAACCGTTAGCCCAAGTTTCGATTCTTAAGATGACCACATCTGATACCGGAGCTGTGCTTGTCTATCCTTTGTTAAGTACGCAAAACAGCTGTTCCGGGACAAGCGGGACGATCCAAGGAGAGGGTTCAGTATCTGGTATTATCTCGACCGATATGGGGACAGTGGACGTCACGTTTAATGTCGATTGCTGATACGAGGACTCGCGCCATAGCGTGTCGATTAGGCGCCATTGTAGTGATAGATTGTTGATCCGATGTCGGAGGCTGTTGCGCCTCTGATTTTTTCCTCAATACCCCTAGCATGGAACTGATTCCACTTCGCGTTGGTCCGCAGAAGATTGATATCCTTGTCGGCCGGGATTGTCTTTCCCAGCACGTCGGGCGTGTGAAATCCACCTGCGGTGTCGGTCCGGTTGCCGTGGTGACGGCTGAGCCGATCCGCCGCCGTTACGCGAGAGCCGTCTGTACGCTGCTGCGGCGGGCGGGACTCACGCCGCTTCTGCTGACCGTGCCGGATGGCGAGCGGGTCAAGTCGCTTCGCTGG
>DATJYI010000114.1:0-5877 GCA_035499635.1 Nitrospiria bacterium
CATGCGGCGGGCGACGCTCGAACGGTATGAACAACTGACCCGCGACGCCGCCGCTCAAGGGGCCGAGCTGATCGTCTGGCCCGAAGCCTCTGCGCCCTTCATCTTCGATGACGAACCGGATTTTCAAATGGCGATCCGCTCGCTGGCCGCCGAGACGCACCGTTACCTGCTCTTCGGCAGCCCCGCTATCGCCCACGGCTACCGCGTGCCCGCCCTGCTCAACAGCGCCTATCTGCTCAATCCCGATGGCACCACGCAGGCCCGGTACGACAAGCAGCACCTGGTGCCGTTCGGCGAATATGTCCCGCTCGGTCCGCTGCTCGGCTTCATCAACAAACTGGTCCAGGGCATCGGCGATTTCATCCCCGGCGAGGGTCCGGTGCCGATGGTCGTCAAGGACTACCAGCTCGGCGTGGCGATCTGTTTCGAAATCATCTTTCCTGAGCTCGTCCGGCTGGATGCCCGTGACGGGGCCCGGATCATCGCGACGATCACCAACGACGCCTGGTTCGGCCGGTCGGCCGCGCCGCTGCAGCATTTTTCCATGGCGGTCTTCCGGGCGATCGAAAACCGCACGCCCGTGATTCGCGCGGCCAACACCGGCATTTCCGGCTTCATCGACGCCAACGGCCGGATCGGCCCAAGCAGCGCCCTGTTCGTGGAGGCCGTGCTCGTCGACACGATCCGGGTGTCGCCCCTTCGCACCCTGTATACCCGCGGCGGTGACATCTTTGCAGCCGGCTGTGGTATACTCGTCGCGGCCCTGATCGTGATCGGAAGACGACAACCGCGCTTTTCAACGACACAGCCCTGACCCATGACCATCGACGACCTGCGCCCCACGCTCCGCCAACTGCACGCCACCATCGACGACGTCCGGAGGTGTCTTTGACCCCGATCAGCTCCGGCGCCGGCTGTCCGAACTAGAGCGGCAGTCGGCCGACTCCTCCCTCTGGTCCGATCCCTGGCAGGCCAAAAAACTGTTGCAGGAGCGCGCCCATCTTGAGCGGGAGCTGACCACCTGGCAGACGCTCGAGCGGGACGTCGGCGACCTGGACGCGCTGCTCGATTTGGCCGAGGAGGAGCAGGACGCCTCCCTTGAATCGGACATCCGCGGCCAGCTTGACGCCCTGACGCGGCAGGCGGAAAGCCTCAAGACCGAGGCGATGCTCTCCGGGGAGCATGACGCCAGCTCCGCCATCGTGCAGATCCATCCCGGCGCCGGCGGCACCGAATCGCAGGACTGGGCCCAGATGCTCTTGCGCATGTATCTGCGGTGGGCCGAGCGGCACGACTACAAGAGCCAGATGCTCGATCTGCAACCCGGCGAGGAGGCGGGCATCAAGGACGCGACCTTTGCCGTCAACGGCCCCTACGCCTACGGTTATTTGCGCGCCGAGGCCGGAATCCACCGGCTGGTCCGCATTTCGCCCTTCGACGCGAACAAGCGGCGCCACACCTCCTTCGCCTCCGTCACGGTCTACCCCGACATCGAGGGCGAGATCGACATCGTCATCAACGAGAACGATCTGCGAATCGACACTTACCGCGCCAGCAGCGCCGGCGGCCAGCACGTGAACAAGACCTCCTCAGCGATCCGCATCACCCATCTGCCGTCCGGCATCGTCGTGCAGTCGCAAAACGAACGGTCGCAGCACCAGAACAAGGCCAATGCCATGAAGGTGCTCAAAGCCCGCCTCTACGAGCTGGAGCGCCAAAAGCAGGAGGCGGCGTTGCAAAAAGTCGTCGGAGAGAAGAAGGACATCGCCTGGGGCAGCCAGATCCGCTCCTACGTCTTTGCCCCCTACCAAATGGTCAAGGATCACCGGACGGCGGTCGAATCGGGCAACATCACGGCCGTCATGGACGGCGCGATTGATCCCTTCATTCAAGGCTACCTGCTGCGCGCGGCGGCCGGCGACGGTCGCGCGCCGGCGGAGGACCGGGAAACGTCCGATGAGCCGTAACCCGACGCCGCCCGGCCGCGAGTCTGCATCCGTGCCTCAACCAGCCCCGATCAACGACCAGGTGCGCGAGCGGCAGCGCAAGCTGGCCGAATTGCGACAACTCGGCCTCGATCCCTACAGCGGCCGGATCGGCCCCACCCACGAAGCCCACGCGCTGCTCCGGCAATACGGCGACCACACCGCCGACCAGCTGGCCGACGGGCCGGTCGACTGCGTCATCGCCGGCCGGATCGTCGGTCTGAGAAGCTTCGGCAAGGCGGCCTTCGCCCATCTGCTCGACCGGTCGGGGAAGATTCAGATCTACGCCAAGGCGGAACGGCTGACCGAACAAGAACGGGAGATTCTTGCCCGACTGGACCTCGGCGACTGGATCGGCGTCGAGGGGCGGCTCTTCCGCACCAAGACGAACGAGCTGACCGTCGAGGTCCACCGGCTCGTCCTGCTGACCAAGACGATCCATCCGCTGCCTGAAAAGTGGCACGGATTGACCGACGTCGAACAGCGCTACCGGCAGCGCTACCTCGATCTGGTCAGCAACCCCGACGTCCGGCAGGTGTTCGTCAACCGCGGCCGGATCGTCGACGCGATCCGCCGGTTTCTCATCGACCGCGGCTTTCTCGAAGTCGAAACACCGATGATGCAGCGCATGGCCGGCGGCGCGCTCGCCAAGCCGTTCATCACCCATCACAACGCGCTCGGCATCGATTTGTACCTGCGCATCGCGCCGGAGCTCTATCTGAAGCGGTTGATCGTCGGCGGGCTCGAACGGGTCTTTGAAATCAACCGAAACTTCCGCAACGAGGGCATCTCCACTCAGCACAATCCCGAATTCACCATGCTGGAATTCTACCAGGCCTACGCCGATTATCAGGAGCTGATGACCCTGACCGAGGAGATGATCACGTCGCTCGCGCACACCGTCCGCGGCGCGTTGATTCTCACCTACCAGGGCACGCCGCTCGACTTCACGCCCCCCTGGCCGCGTGTGCCGTTTCTCGACGCCGTCGCGCGCGAGACGAAGACGGAGGCCGGCGCGTTGGCCGACCCAAAGACGCTGCGCCGGCTGGCCGCCGATCGCACCGTGCCCGTGCCGGACAAGGCGACGGTCGCGCAGCTGCAGCAGGCGCTCTTTGACGGGCTGGTCGAGCCGACGCTGACCGGGCCCGTGTTCATCACCGATTACCCCAAGGAGATTTCGCCGCTGGCCAAAGCCAGGCCCGACCGGCCCGATCTGGTGCAGCGGTTCGAGCTCTATCTGGCCGGCATGGAGGTCGCCAACGCATTCACCGAGCTGAACGATCCGGCCGAACAACGGGCCCGGTTCGAGGCGCAGGCGGCGTTGCGGGCGGCCGGCGACGAGGAGGCGCACGGCATCGACGAGGACTACCTGCGCGCGCTCGAGTACGGCCTGCCGCCGACCGGCGGCGAGGGCATCGGCATCGACCGGCTGACCATGATCCTGACCGACCAGCCGTCGATCCGCGACGTGATCCTCTTTCCGCAGATGCGGCCGGAGCAACTATAGATTCCCACGGGTAAGTCCGTGGCACTTAGAACCATGCACTGCGTGCACAACACCGCATTCACCCCCGCCTCAAGGCAGGGTCCTCTTCCGCCTCAGGCGGATCACGCCGCCCGGGGAAATCCACCCAGCGAGCACCGCAAGCGTGAGGGGGGGGCACGGGACGTGGGGGCATCGGAGGACGGGTTAACGAACCGCACGGGCCCCCACATGCAATGCCGCGACGCGAGCCCCTGCAATAGGATGCGCACCCGGTCATCGCGCCGGCCCCTCCCCGCTCTCGGCAGCGGACCGGAGTAGGAGCAAGGACGCCCGTGTCGTACGAATTCTTCATCGGCCTGCGGTACCTGAAAGCCCGACGGCGCCACCGCTCCTTCTCACTCAACACCATCGTCTCAATCTCCGGCGTCACCCTGGGCGTCGGCGCGCTGATCGCCACGCTGGGCATCATGACGGGGTTCACCGACGATATCCGCAACAAGATCCTGGGGACCAACGCCCACATCATCGTCGTGGACCGCACCGGCCAGCCGATGACTGATTACCCGGTCATTCTCGACAAGGTGAGGGCGACGCCCCACGTCGTGGCGGCCACGCCCTTTCTCTACACGCAGGTGCTGTTGAGCCACGACCGGCAGTCGCAGGGGGTTGTCCTGCGCGGCGTCGATCCGGCCACCGCCGGCCGCGTCACCGATCTGGACAAGACCCTGCTGGGCGGGTCGCTGGCCGACCTGGCCACGCGCGGCAAGAACGGCGAGCCCGGCATCATTCTGGGCAAGGAGCTGGCCGGCCGTCTGGGCGCCTTTCTGGGCTCGTCGGTGACCGCCATCTCCCCCACCGGCGACATCGGGCCGATGGGCATCGTGCCCAAGCTGAAGAAATTCACCGTCGTCGGCATCTTCGACTCCGGCATGTACGAATACGACTCGTCGCTCGCCTACATTCCGCTCGGCGAGGCGCAGAAGCTGCTCGATTATGGCGACGCCGTCAACGGCATCGAGGTCAAGGTGGACGACATTTTCCGCTCCGGCCAGATCGCCCGCGACATCACCGCGCGGCTCGACTTTCCCTACGGCGCGCGCGACTGGAAGGAGATGAACAAGAGCCTCTTTTCCGCCCTGCAACTGGAGAAGATCATGATGTTCATCATCCTCGTGCTGATCATTCTGGTCGCCTCGTTCAACATCGTCAGCACGCTGACGATGATCGTGGTGGAGAAGGGACGCGAGATCGCCATCCTCAAGGCGATGGGCGCGACCCCCGCGAAGATCATGCGCATCTTCATGGTCGAGGGGCTGGTCATCGGCCTGGCCGGCGTGGCGCTGGGCATCCCGCTCGGCTACGGGGCGAGCTGGCTGATCCAGGAGTTCTACACCCTGCCCGGCGACGTCTACTACATCAGCCGGATCCCGGTGAAATTGCTCTGGACGGATGTGGCATCGGTCTCAATCGCGGCGCTCGCCATCAGCCTGTTCGCCACCATTTATCCGTCATGGCGGGCCTCCAAGCTCGAGCCCGTCGAGGCGCTGCGGTATGAGTGACGCATTCGCCGGACGTCAGGCCGATCCGGTCATCATCCAGGCGGTTGATCTGCAGAAAAGTTTTCCGATCGTTTCCGGCCGACTGCCGGTGATCAAGGGCATCTCGCTTTCAATCCACCGGGGCGAGCTGCTGACGATCGTCGGCCCTTCCGGCGCGGGGAAGAGCACGTTGCTGCACCTGCTGGGCGGGCTGGACCGGCCCAGCGGCGGCCGGGTGCTCGTCAACGGCGAGGCCATCGAACAGTTGAAGGATCTGGAGCTGGCGCAGTTCCGCAACCGCACCATCGGCTTCATCTTCCAATTTCATCATCTGCTCGCCGACTTCAGCGCGCTGGAAAACGTCCTGCTGCCGCAGTTGATCGCGGGGCGATCGAAGAGCGGCGCGACGGAGAAAGCGACCGCGCTGCTCACGGCCGTCGGGCTGGGCGGGCGGCTCACTCACCGGCCCGGAGAGCTCTCGGGCGGCGAGCAGCAGCGGGTGGCCGTCGCCCGGGCGCTGGCGCTCGACCCGCCGATCATTCTCGCCGACGAGCCGACCGGCAATCTCGATACCCACACCAGCGATGACGTCTTCGGCCTCCTCAAGGGCCTCTGCCGTGAGCACAGCCTGACGCTCGTTATGGTCACGCACAACGAAAAACTCGCCGCGCAGGCCGACCGGATCATAAAATTGGTTGATGGAAAAATCGAGTAACCCAGTCCCACCCCAAAACTGCGCCTCTGACCCACGCCGTCAGAGGAGGCTCTCAAGCGAGCAATCCGCAGGAGGCGGAGAGCGTGAGGGGGAGGCTCAGGTGAGTGGGGCATTGCCAACCCGAACGCAGAGCGTTCGGGAAATTGATGAAGA
>DATJYI010000115.1:0-6474 GCA_035499635.1 Nitrospiria bacterium
TGAGTCGGAGTCGATCGTCAAGAAGGTCAAAAACCTGTTTGAATCGTAGGGGCGGTTCGCGAACCGCCCCTACGGGGGGACCACTACAACCCCATGCCCATCTATTTTGTTGACGACTCCGCCGTCCGGCCGTCGGTCATCGTCATCGAAGGCCGACTCGCCCGCCACCTGGCCGGCGCCCTGCGCATGCAGCCGGGCGAGCGGTGCTGTTTCGTCGACGCACGCGAACGGCGTTACCTCAGCGAGCTGACCACCGTGTCACCCGACAGGATCACCGCCACGATCCTCTACGAGGAGCCCCCGGCGCCGCCCCTGCGTCCGGTGACACTCGCACAGGCGTTACTCAAAGGCCACCGGATGGACTGGCTGCTGCAAAAAGCATCGGAGTTGGGTGCGACGCGCATCGTTCCCCTGGTCACCGAACGGACGATCGTCCGGCCCCGGCGTGAACGGTTGCCCGCCCAATTGGAACGATGGCGGGCCATTCTGCTCGAGGCGGCTCAGCAATCGGGCCGAAGCCGGCCGCCTGAACTGTCCCTCCCCTGCGACCTGCAATCGGCGCTGGCCGGCGCCCCGCCCCACGCCTCGCGCGTCATCCTTTCTGAAATCGAAACAGGGACCATGCTCGGCCGTCTTATTCCCACCCTCCCGGACGACCAACCCATGTTCATCATCGTCGGGCCGGAAGGCGGCCTGAGCCGGGCCGAATTGACCGTCGCCGAGCGCATGGGAGTCCGCGCCGTCTCGTTGGGCCGGCTGACGCTGCGCGCGGAAACCGCCGCGCTGGCAGCGCTGGCGCTGATCCACGGTCTCGGTTCAAGACAATCTGACGGCGGGAACCGGACACTGTCCGGATCGGCACACCAGTCCGCCCCCGGGGCGGCGCCCGGGATGGTACAATGATCAGCCCCCATCCGATGTCCTCCGACGCGCAGCCGGCATCACTGATCCGCCGGGCCGCAGCGTTCCTGCTCGATCTGTTCGTGATCAACCTGCTCGGCGCAATGCTGGTGTTGGCCGCCTATTACGGCATGGCCTTCGGTCTCCGGCAGGCGGGACAAACCCTGCCGTCGCGCGATCTGGTCTTCTCGATCGTGGAATCGTTCGCCGTCGGCTGGCCGTTGCTGGTGATCGCGTATTTCGGATATTTCACAGCGCAGGACGGTCGGACGCCCGGCAAGATGGCCGTGCGTATCATGGTGGTCTCCTTGCACCACGCGGCTGTCGGACCGTTGCAGGCCTGGTGGCGCGCATGCCTGATCAGCGCCAGCCTGCCCCTCTTCCCCATCTTCATCCTTGCCGCCCTCACGCCTCGGCGCCGCGCGCTGCATGATTATCTGGCCGGAACCCGGGTGATCGTGGAACCCTCGCCTCTTCCCCGCATTGAAGTCCGCGCGGCGGACCCGGTCCAATCTGCAGCGCCCTTCACGATTCCGACATGACGACGCTGCGTGAATCCGACCCAACGCCTCGCAATAGATGCCAGCCCGGAGGAATTCTGCTGGTCGCGCTCCTTGCCCTGGGCGCCGCGGCGGCCATCGCCCCGCCGGACAGCCGCGCCGTGCTCGTCGAGCAGCTGCTCGCCGTCGTCAACGGCAAGCCGATCACGTTGACCGACTTTCGGCGGTACCAGCTCCTCTTCGCGCCGGACGCGCCCCCGGATCAGGTGCTGCAGGAGATGATTGATCATCAATTACTGCTCGCCGAGGCCGACCGCTTCATCACCGAACCGCCCCAGGTCACCCAACTCCAGGAGGCGCTGCGGCGGTTGGTGCACAAAGCCGGGGGGCAGACGGCCTGGGAGGCCGAATTGCGGCGCGTGCAGTTGACGCCGGACGGCGCCGAGGCGCTGATTACGGAGAAGCTTCGTGTCGACTCGCTGCTGGCCCAGCGGGTCGACCAATTCGTCATCGTCACCAGGACGGAGATCGAATCCGCCTACGATCAGCACCCGGAGCGCTATCAGGGCAAATCGCTGTCGGAGGTGGACGACTCGATCGAACAGGCGCTGATCAAGCAGAAAACCGCGGCCAAACGGCAGGAATTTCTGAGCCGCCTGCGCAGCCGGGCCACCGTCACCGTCCTGACCGACACGCCGGGGACGTTACCGACGAGTCCGTAGGCGCGTGCGGTCGAGCTCGACGATCAAGTCAAGCTCGACCGGCGCGTTCAGCGGCAGGACCGCCACTCCGACGGCCACCCGGCTGTGGAGGCCCTTCGGACCAAAGACCGCGGCCAGCAGATCGGAGGCGCCGTTCATCACCGCCGGTTGCTGGGTGAAGGCCGGCGCCGAGGCGACATACCCGTTCACTCTCACCACTCTGGCGACCCGGTCCAGCGAACCGGCCGCCGCGGCCACAACGGCCAAACCGTTCAGAGCCGCCTGCCGGGCCGCCGTGGCCCCCTCTTCAACCGTCACCCCGTCACCCAACCGGCCCGGATGGAGGATCGCACCCTGCTGAAGCGGCAACATGCCGCTCACAAACAACAGCCGGCCGCTTTCGACGGCGGGCAAATAGGAGGCGACCGGTTGAGGCGGTGCGGGCAGCGACAGCCCCAACTCCGCCAGCCGGTGCTCGGGCCGACCGCCAGTGGGAGCATGACGGGACGGCGCCGTTCGGCGGTTCCGCGCCACGGCCGTCAACTCCGCCGGGCCGTCGTGTGCTTGACCCGGGCCGGCAACACCTGGTATTTCGCGACCGCCTTCTCGTGCTCGGCCAGTGTCGTGGAAAAGAAGTGCGTCCCGTCGTTTTTCGACACGAAATAGAGATAATGCGACGCGGCGGGATGAAGCGCCGCCTCTAGCGAGGCCAGGCCGGGGTTGGCAATCGGACCGGGCGGGAGCCCCACGACGCGGTACGTGTTGTAGGGCGATTTGACGTCCAGATCCACCCGCCGCAGGTCGCCGTCGAAATCGTTCAAGGCGTAGATGACGGTGGGATCGCTTTGCAGCGGGATCCGCAGTTTGAGCCGGTTGTAAAACACCGACGCGACCAGCGGCCGCTCGTCATCCTTCGACGTCTCTTTCTCGATGATCGACGCCAGCGTCACGATTTGATGGCGTGACAGGTGCCGAGCGTCGGCCTGCGACCAATCCAGTCCGCGGATCGCCTCCTGAAATTGACGGACCATTCGCCGCACCAGCTCCGACGGTTTGGTGTGGTGGGACACATAGTAGGTGGAGGGAAAGAGATACCCTTCCAGCGACGATGCCTGAATGCCCGCGTCCTGACGGATGACGGGATCGGCGGCAGCCGCCAAAAAAGCCTGCGCCGGCATGATACCTTGATCCTCGAGAGTCGCGGCAATCTCCTGGATGGTGTACCCTTCGGGAATCGTCACGGCGGTCTGCATGATCGCGCCGGAGGTGAGCCGGCGCATCACCTGCATCGGCCGCATCGACGTCCGCATCGCATAGTCGCCGGCCTGGATCCCGCGCTGCGCGCCCATCAGCCGGCCGAGCAGCACAAAATAGGAAGGACGGCTGATCACACCGGCCTCGGCCAGCTGCTGCGCCACCGCCGTCAGGCTGGCGCCGTCGGCGACGTCGATCACGACTTCGCGATCGGGTGAAGAGGCCGGCAACAGAAGAAATCGGCCGGCATCAACAATCACGATCAGCCCGACGGCGCCGATGACAAGGGCCAAGAACCGACCGCGGGTCATGCGGCCCCCCGTTCGTCCGCCGGCGCCGCACTCCGGGCGTCAAGATAACTCTGCAAAATGAGCACCGCCGCCAGCCGGTCACGGCTGAGCTTGCGTTTGGCCCTGGAGACGCCGCCCTCGATCAGCACCCGTTCGGCCTGTTTCGTGGTCAATCGCTCGTCCCAAGGCTCGACGGGCAGCCCGCAACGGGCGGCAATCCGATCGATGAAGGTCATGGCCCGGCCGCCCGCCGCGCCCAACTCGCCGTGCCGGGTGTAGGGCACACCGACCACGATCCGGGTCACCGCGTGATCCTTCACGACGGCGGCCAGCCGGTCGAGATCATGGCGAAGGCCCTCACGAATGAGCGTCGGGAGTCCCTGCGCCGTCCAGCCCATCTCATCGCTGACCGCCAACCCGAGCCGTTTTTCGCCGGGATCGATCGCCAGAATGCGCTCCATCACCATCGCACCGTAGGGAGGAAATACCGTTCGGAATGTCTGTCCATGAACACACCGAGAGGGGATGCAGCCCGCTGTTCAACACTCTAATAATAACCCATCCCTTAGATTCGTCCAGCCTCCTCCGATAGCAGCTCCCGGCCCCGCCGCAATGCCTCGTCCAGACGGTCGGCCAGCTTGCCGCCGGCCTGGGCCATGTCGGGACGCCCCCCGCCGCTGCCGCCCACGATCGGCGCGATCGTCTGCAACAATCGGCCGGCATGGAACTGCTCCGTCAGCCCTTTCGTCACCATCGCGACCAGCGCCACCTTGCCCTCTAGCACGGAACCGACCAGCAGCACGCCGCGCGCCATCCGGTCACGGACCGAATCGGCAAACTGTCGGAGCGCCTTGGGATCCAACCCGTCCACCCGCTGCACCAGCAACGTTACGCCGTTGACGACTTCCGATTGGTCTAAGGCCGTCGAGGCCTGGCTGCTGATCGCGTTGCCCTTCAGCCGCTCCAGCTCCCGCTCCTGCTCGCGCAGTTGCGCCATCATCTTTCTGGCCCGCTCCACCACATCCGCCGGCGCGACTTTCAAGAGCGCGGCCAGCGCGTCGAGATCCTCTTCCTGCCGCTTCATCGACGTGTAGGCCGCTTCGCCCGTGATCGCCTCGATCCGACGCACGCCTGCGGCGATGCTGCTCTCCTGCACGACGCGAAAGAGCCCCACCTCGCCGGTGTCGTGGCAGTGGGTGCCGCCGCACAACTCCTTGCTGAACTCGCCGATCCGGACCACCCGGACACGGTCGCCGTACTTGTCGTCAAAAAAGGCGAGGGCGCCGGCCTTGACCGCATCGTGGAACGCCATTTCCTGCGTCTGCACCCGATAATCGCCGCGGATCCGGTCGTTGACCACCTGCTCCACCCGCCGCAGGTCGCGCGCCTGCAGCGGCGTCGCCAGGGTGAAATCGAACCGGAGCCGGTCCGCCGCCACCAGCGAGCCGGCCTGTTTGACCCGCTCCCCGAACAATTCCCGCAACGTCGCATGCAACAGGTGCGTCGCCGTGTGGTTGGAGGCCGCGCCAAACCGCGCCGTGCGATTGACTACCGCCCGGCAGGTCTCCCCCTCGCGCAGCACGCCGCTCGTGACCCGCGCCCGATGGACGAAAAAGCCGGGCAGCGGCTTGACCGTCGCGATGATCTCCGCCAGCGCCCCGGGATGCTCCAGCAGCCCCTGATCGCCGACCTGGCCGCCCGACTCCCCATAGAAGGGCGTCTGATCAAAGACCAGTTCGACCTCCTCACCCGCCGAGGCCGATTTGACCGGCCGGCCATCTTTGATGATGAGCAACAGCCGGACTTCGTCGTCGAGCCGGTCGTAACCGGTAAAGCGGGTGGGATCGACCCGCGTGAGCAGCTCCTGGAAATAGGGCTCCACCGTCTTCACCACCCACGCCTTTCGCGCCCGGTCCCGTTGTTCCTCCATGGCGGCGTCGAACCCCGCCGAGTCGACGGCCAGACCGCGCTCGCGCGCCATGTCGACGGCGATATCGAGCGGGAATCCGTACGTGTCGTAGAGCCGGAACGCCTCCGCCCCGGCGATTGTCCGATCGCGGCGCGACTCCGCCTGCTGGATTACCTCACGCCACCGTCCCATGCCTTCATCCAGCACCTGCAGGAACCGCTCCTCCTCCACCTGCAGCGCCTCGGCCACCAGCGACCGGCTCTTGGCCAGCTCGGGATAGGCCCCGACCATCGTCTCGACCGTCGTGGCCGACAGGCGGTGCAGGAACGGCTCCGTGAACCCCAGCTCCCGGCCGTAACGCACCGCGCGCCGGACGACCCGGCGCAGGACGTAGCCGCGCCCCTCATTGGACGGGAGCACGCCGTCGCTGATCAGAAAGGTCATGGCGCGAATGTGATCGGCGATCACCCGCCCTCCCCGGCTCTCCGAGACCGCCCGGACGTCCCGGCCGGTCAGGCCGGCCAGCGCGTGGAAATAAGGGGTGAACAGGTCGGTGTGGTAATTGTCCGGTGCGCCCTGGATCACGGCCGCAATCCGTTCCAGCCCCATCCCGGTGTCGATGCTGGGCTTGGGCAACGGGGCCAACGAGCCTAAGGCGTCGCGGTTGAACTGCATGAAGACCAGATTCCAGATCTCGAGAAACCGATCGCAGTCGCAATGGATGCCCCGGCAGGCGGCCCGATGCTCCAGCGGGGCGGCCTGCTCCCCCCGGTCAATGTGAATCTCGGAACAGGGTCCGCAGGGACCGGTCTCCCCCATCTGCCAGAAGTTGTCCGCTTCGTCCTTCCGGACGATCCGCCCCGCCGGCACGCCGATCTTCTTCCAAAGCGCCTCCGCCTCATCATCCTCCCGGAACACCG
>DATJYI010000116.1:0-15832 GCA_035499635.1 Nitrospiria bacterium
CAACGGCATGCACGATCCCCGCAATGTCGCAGCCTGAGATGTGCGGCAGGGTCAGCTTGTAGGACGGTATGCCCTGACGGACCCAGATGTCCAGATGGTTGAGCGCGCAGGCCTTGACCTGGATGACGACCTGCCCCTCGCCGGCCACCGGTTCGGGCGCGTCTTCGTATACCAGCTTCTCAGGGCCGCCGTGCTCGTAAAAGAGAACCGACTTCATGAGATCTCCTTCTCTATGTTTGTTGATGTGCAAAGCAAATCGGGGGCCATTATAGCGGGTTCCTATTCGCCGCGCAATCTGTCCGCTCGTGCTTCGCACTCGCTCACATCAAGGGGAGCGGCGCCGCTCCCCTTGAAAATCCCCACCGCCATACGTGTGATAGTCAAGGCTCGCATGTCAATTCGATGCTCGGCCCTTGGCCATCGTTATACTTCTGTTTGCTGAGCTTCGAAGTGATGGAGAAGAGTTTCTTCTTCTCTCCTCACTTGCGATCACCCCTTTGGCTGTGCTAGCACATGACGCTATGCGGAGCGATTTGGCGGAACGGCTGGAGCGCTGGTATCGGACTCGTGATCTGACCGCTCGTGTTGCCCACGATCCGGTCGCCTTTCCGCGCCGCTATCATGATCCCGATGATCAGGCGGCGGCGGGGCTGATTGCCGCCTCGCTGGCCTACGGCCACGTCAATGCCTTCCGGCCGACCGTTGAGCGGCTTCTTGCCGTGGCCGGTGATTCGCCGGCGGCCTATCTCCGTTCATTCGATCTGCAACGGGAGCGGCCGCGATTCATTCCGCTCTACTACCGGTTCAGTGATTCGAGTGATCTGCTGGCTTTTTTCCTGATCTTGCGCACGCTGGTCAACCGGCACGGGTCGCTGCGGACGTTGTTTGAATCACTTGCGCGATCTGATGAACCCGATATCGGGCCTCTCCTCGGCCGCTATGTCAATGAAGCGCTGGCGGTCGATACGCAACCGGTCTACGGGCACCGCCGGAAACCGCCCGGCCTGCGCCATCTCTTCTCTGGCCCCGCGCAGGGCGGCGCGAGCAAGCGCCTCTGCATGTATCTTCGCTGGATGGTCCGGTCGGAGGACGGCGTCGATCTTGGGCTGTGGCCGGCCATCGGCGCGCCGAGGTTGATCGTGCCGCTCGACGCCCACGTGGCGAGATTGAGCCGCTATCTGGGTCTGACAAACAGGAAAAGCGCCGGGTGGCTGATGGCGCGGGAGGTGACGGCCAGCTTGCGCACGATTTGCCCGGAGGATCCGGTCAAATACGATTTCGCGCTGTGCCATTACGGCATGAACGGCGAGTGCCCCGTCACACCTCTGACGGCGCGCTGTCTTCGCTGCGACTTGCAGCCAGTCTGCCGGATCGGCAGGCGGCGCGGCCGTTCCGCCGTTACTCCTCGTCCTCGCGAAGCTTGGCGAGCACCGAAATATCCTCCAGCGTAGTGGTGTCGCCCAATGTGGCGCCGCCGGCCGCGATGTCGCGAAGCAGTCGCCGCATGATCTTGCCGCTGCGCGTTTTGGGCAGCGCGTCGGTGAACCGGATCTCGTCAGGTCTGGCGATCGGCCCGATCTCTTTGTCGACATGGGCACGGAGCTCTTTTTTCAGCGCGTCTCCGGCGCTGGCCTTGTGGTGACTTTCCAACGTGACGAAGGCGGCAATCGCCGTCCCCTTGAGGTCATCCGGTTTGCCGACGACGGCCGCTTCGGCCACGGCAGGGTGGCTCACCAGCGCGCTTTCGATCTCCATGGTACCCAGCCGATGGCCTGCGACATTGATGACGTCATCGATCCTCCCCATGACCCAAAAATAGCCGTCCTTGTCGTGGCGGCCGCCGTCGCCGGTGAAATAGACCCCCGGCAGCTGGCTCCAGTATTGCTTCACGTACCGCTCCGGATCGCCGTAGACCGTCCGCAGCATCGAAGGCCAGGGTTTCTTGATCACCAAATAGCCGCCCTGCTTGGGGCCGACGGGTTTGCCCTCTTTGGTCACGATTTCGGCCGCGATCCCAGGGAAGGGGAAGGTCGCTGAGCCGGGTTTGGTCGGCGTCGCGCCGGGCAGCGGCGTAATGAGAATCGCACCCGTCTCGGTCTGCCACCAAGTGTCGACGATCGGACAGCGCTTCCCGCCGATCACTTCGTGGTACCACATCCAGGCTTCGGGGTTGATCGGTTCGCCGACGGTGCCGAGCAGCCGCAGGCTGGACAGATCGTGCTTGTCGGGCCATTCCCGGCCGAATTTGACGAACGTCCTGATCGCTGTCGGCGCGGTGTAAAAAACGGATACGCGCAACTTCTCCACGATCGACCACAATCGGTCTGGGCCGGGGTGAAGCGGCGTGCCTTCGTACATGACGCTGGTGGCGCCGTTGACCAGCGGGCCGTAGACGATGTAGCTGTGGCCGGTGACCCAGCCGATGTCGGCCGTGCACCAGTAGGTGTCGTCATCTTTAAGATCGAAGACCCATTTCGTCGTGACGGCGACCTGGGTCAGATAGCCGCCGGTCGAATGGACCACGCCCTTCGGTTTGCCGGTCGTGCCGCTGGTGTAGAGAATGAAAAGCGGGTGCTCCGCGTCGACCGGGATGGCCGGGCACTCGGCCGACGCATTGTCCATCAGCTCGTGCCACCAGAAATCGCGGCCCGGTTGCATGGCGACCGGCGAGCCGGTGCGCCTGCAGACGACGACGGTGGTGACGCCGGGGCAGTGAGCGAGCGCCTCATCAACATGGGGCTTGAGCGGCGAGGCGGACCCCTTCCGGTAGCCGCCGTCGGCCGTGATGACCAGCGTGGCCTTCGCGTCGAGAATCCGGTCCTTCAGCGCCTCGGCCGAAAAACCGCCGAAGATGACGCTGTGGGTGGCGCCGATCCGTGCGCAGGCGAGCATGGCGATCGGCAGCTCGGGGATCATCGGCATGTAGATGGCGATCCGGTCGCCTTGCCGAACCCCGTGCCCCTTCAGCACGTTGGCGAATTTGCACACCTCATGATGCAGCTGCTGGTAGGTCAACGTTCGAGAGTCGCCGGGTTCCCCCTCCCAAATGAGCGCGGCCTTGTTGCGTCGCCAGGTGGTCAGGTGACGGTCGAGGCAGTTGGTCGACACGTTGAGCCTGCCGCCGACAAACCATTGGGCGAAGGGCGGCTTCCACACCAGCGTTTTCTTCCAGGGTGTGTCCCACTGCAAATCGTTCGCGATCGTCGCCCAGAATTTTTCGGGATTTTTCTCGGCCTGTCTGGCCAGTGTTTTGTACTGCGTCATGCTTTTGATGTGGGCCGTGGCGCTGAAGGCCTTCGGAGGTTTGAAGAGACGGCGTTCGTGGAGGACGGATTCGATATCGGGCGCTTGCGCCATGAAGGCCTCCGTGACGGGAACTGGAGCGGAACAGAAAAACGGTAGGGGATTCTAGGCAACGTCGGACGGAGTTGTCAATAGCGTGACGGCGGGCTTAATATGATGTGTATGACGATGACGCGCCGACTCTTTCTTCTGCTGATCGCCGCGGCCGGGGTGCGGGTGGCGGCCGGTCGCGCATGGCCGTTGCCGGTTGCGTCGGGCGAAACCTTTGAGGTGACCAGAACGGAGGAGGAGTGGCAGGCGATCCTGACGCCGGAGCAGTACCGCGTCCTCCGGTTGGAGGCAACCGAACCGCCGTTTCAGAACAAATATTACGATTACCATCAAAAGGGCGTCTATCACTGCGCCGGCTGCGACCAGCCGCTCTTCTCCTGGCGGACAAAATATGACAGCCACACCGGCTGGCCCAGCTTCTGGCAGCCGCTCTTCTCCGACGCGATCGGGACAAAAATCGATCTCAAGGCCGGCTATCCCCGGACCGAAGTCCACTGTGCCCGATGCGGCGGCCACCTCGGCCATGTGTTTGATGACGGCCCGGCTCCAACGTACAAGCGCTACTGCATCAACTCCGCCGCGTTAGTGTTCAAACCCGTGACATGAGATATTCAAAGGGAAAATAAATAACCGATGGGGCCGGGGTATGGGGGCGGATGCCCCCACAAATAAATGACCAGGGGGAGGAAACGGAGTGGAGCTTCATCGGCACCGCCGGCGAAGGCGGAACCTGCCTGACCGTGCCGAAGCACCTCCCCCTGACTTCAATACCGGCCCCACACCGTCCTATACATGCCACTGCATCTGGTGTTCAAGTCTGCGGCTTCATTCCCATAGGCTTGCCTCTCAATCGGGCTGGAGCATACAATATTAATATGACACGCCGAACATTGCTGGTGATTGCGGCTGCGGCTGGAGCGGGGCTGCTGACCCGCCGTGTCCGGCTGCCGTCGGCGGAGGCGGACGATATGGGCAAAGGGTTTGAAGTGACCAAGACGGATGAGGAGTGGCGGAAAATTCTCACGCCGGAGCAATATCACATCCTGCGGGAAGCGGGCACGGAGAAGCCGTTCAAAAACGCCTACTACGATAATAAAAATGAGGGCGTTTATGACTGCGCCGGCTGTGATCTGCCGCTCTTTTCTTCAAAAGCCAAATACGAGAGCCATACCGGCTGGCCGAGCTTCTGGGAGCCGATCTCCCCGACGGCGATCGGAACGAAGACCGATTGGAAATTGCTCTATCCCCGGACCGAAGTCCACTGCGCCCGCTGCGGCGGCCATTTGGGTCATGTCTTTAAGGACGGTCCCCCGCCGACCTACCTGCGGTATTGTATGAACTCCGCGGCGTTGGTGTTCAAGCCGGCGTGACGGTATCTTCCTAAATAGACAACGACACTTCATGGCGTCAGATCTCCCCCAGATCATTCCGGAGGGTCGGTGCCTGCGATGCGACGTCTGTTGCCGCTTTCCCGATGCCGACAGTCCCATGCGGCCCTATTTCAAGAATGCGGAAATTGAGGCCGCCATCGCACGCGGCGTGCCAGCCGAGCAATTTCCCGATCGTTCCGGCGGGCGTGTGACCGTGGTGCCCCATCCGGCCGGCGAGGGGTTCATTTGTCCGGCATTTGACGTGTCGACCAACCGGTGTGCGATTTATGACGAACGGCCGCTCGACTGCCGCCTCTACCCCTACGTCGTCATGCGGCCGCCGGAAGGAGGGCCTTCGCTGCTGGGATGGGATCGACTCTGTCCCTCTCTGCGTGAGGAAGCCGATCCGCTGTTGCCATTGACCACGGCGCCGGTCGTCGCGGAGTGGTTGTGCCCCGCTGATGATCCATCGCCCCTTTCGGACGATCCCGGATTTGCGGCTCATTGTCAGGAATCGGCCTGGATGCTGGAACCGCTCACGCTGCCTACATGGCCTCAGAACGACCGGGTCGAGACGGCCGCGTTGACGCCCTCCCTGTCCGAGGCCCGACTCCACCCGTTTACCGATGATCGGGACGAGTGTGAACGGTTGCGGCGGTTTCTCCGCGATGCCGTGGAGGCGCCGCTGTCGCTCGGCCATCCAGCCGCGTTGCTGATGTGGCGATCGCTCATGCGTTTTTTTTGGCTGGAGTGGGAAGGCGGGACGGCCCTGTTGGCGCGTCAGGGCTCCGTCTATTTCGCCCCGGTGCCGCCGCGTCCCGGTCCGGGGCGTGACCTGGCGTCCACCTGCCGGCACCTGCTCATGCTCTTGGACCGGCTGAATGTGAACCCCGCGGCGTCGAGAATCGAATGGATCGGCGACAACCAGCGCGAATTATTGGAAGGACCGGGATTGGTCTGCCAGTCCGAGGGAGAAGATTATCTGTACGATCGGCGAGCGCTCGCGGACCTGACGGGCGATCGGTACAAAGGCCGGCGATGGAACTGCAATCAGGCGGCGCGCAGGTTCAGGCCGAGTTATGAGTCCTTCGGGTCCGACGATCTGACCGCCTGTCTGCGACTCTACGCCACGTGGCGGCGGATGAAGGAACGGCGAGGACGAGCAGACGACTATGCCGCCGCGTTGTTGTCCGACGGATTTTACGCGCATTGGCAGGCGTTGGCGCACGTGGACGACTGGGGGCTGGCCGCGCGGGTGGCCCGGGTTGATGGACGGATACTAGCCTACACCGTGGGCGCGCCGCTGGACGAACGCACGGTGCTCGTCTTGCACGAGGTCGCCGATCCCGCCTGTTCCGGCCTCGGTCCCTGGCTGTTTCGTGAATGGTGCCGTGAGTGGGGGCGGTATGAGCTGGTCAATGTGATGGATGACAGCGGGTTGGAGTCTGTGCGGCGTGTGAAAAGGCGCGATCAGCCGTTACGAACCGCGCCGACGTATCGGGCTGTTCGACCGTTGCCGTCAGAAATCAAGGCTGTGAAGGAATGAAAGATGGGGTATTCTCTCTCGCGCCCCTGCCGCCGGCCCCATTATCGCCGTAGCAACTGTTTCACAACAAACCACACATTGGCGGGCCGTTCGGCCATACGGCGCATGAGATAGGGATACCATTCCGTGCCGAACGGCAGGTAGATTCGCACGCGATACCCCTGATCGGCCAGCCGTTGCTGCAGCGTGCGTCGGATGCCGTAGAGCATCTGAAATTCAAACCGCTCAGCGGGAAGCCTCAGCCGCGCGGCATGGTCGATCACAGCGGCAATCATTCGTTCATCGTGCGTGGCGATCGCGTGGACGAGTCCCTGGGCGGCGCTCTCCAGCAGCAGGCGGCTCAACCGGATGTACTGGTCGTCGACATCTTGCTTGCGGGGAAACGCGATGGTCGGTGGTTCGAGATAAGCGCCCTTGCAGAGCCGCACCCGGATCCGCTCGGAGATCAGGGCCCGAACGTCATCCCCGCTGCGATGGAGATAGGCCTGGATCACGACGCCGACGCGATCCGGTCCCCATTCGCGGTTCAGTGTCCGGCACAGCGCGAGCGTTCGATCGGTATAGCGGCTGTCTTCCATGTCGATGCGCACAAAGACGCCGCGTTCGGCCGCCCGCTTCAGAACCCGGCGCAACAGCTCCAGACAAAGTGGCTCCTCGAGGTCGAGTCCGAACTGCGTGAGCTTGATCGACAGGTTGGCATCGAGTCGTTCGGCGACGATCCGGTCAAGGATCGACAATGTGCCGTCCGCCGCGCGAATCGCGTCGGCCGGAGAGCGGACATGCTCCCCCAGATGATCGATTGTGGCCGCCAGCCGTTGGGCATTGAGTCGGCGGATGACCGCCACCGCCTCGTTGAGCGATTCACCGGCGACGAACCGACTGGCCATCATTCGGCCGAGAGGCGAATGGGTGACCGCGCGCCGCGCCCACGTTGAATCGCTGAGGGCAAGCAGGAGGCGTTTGAACATGATGAAGGCTGACGGTGATCATATCATAAGTCAGTCATTGACCCAGCCTTGGCCGGGACCGGTTCCTCGGCACGGTGTGCTGCGGTTTACGGTTCTCGCACGCCTCGCTTCCAGGCCGCCACGTCGATCATCGCCATGGATGTGGCGGCCTTCCAGACGGCTCTCGTCACCAGCCCCGGCCAAGGGCCGGAAAGCCATGCATCATCGTTTCATTGACTCACCCATTTCCCTTTGATACGATACGCGCGGTCTTTTTGAAAGAAAAAGAAATAAACGCCGAAGTGGTGGAACTGGCAGACACGCAACGTTCAGGGCGTTGTGGGCGCAAGTCCGTGGGGGTTCAAATCCCCCCTTCGGCACCATTAATTGTAAAGGGATGTATAGGTGGGTGCCGAAGGGGGGATTTGTCATGAGTGGTGGCCTGCCGGCATCGATCTTGTATTCCGCACCTTTGTGCGGGTGCATGATCAAATCCATCATTTGTAGAAGAAGCGTAGTGGAGGGTGCCGAGGGGGGATTTGCCATGAGCGGAGGCCTTTTACCCCGAGCGTCAGCGAGGGGTGATGATTCTTGCTTTCATCACCGTCCTCGTACAGCCGATCAACTGTCGCAAGCGGTAGTCTCGTGCCGTTGATTGTAAAATCGTCGCCCATCAACTCAAGCTTTAGAACACATGTCCCGCCAACTTAAAGTCGCGTCGGTCGCAGAGTTACAGGCCGGCGGCATGAAGCTGCTCTCGCTGGCCGGGATCGGGTTGGCCGTCTTCAATATCGAGGGCCGGTACTACGCCATTCGAAACCGCTGCCCGCACGAAGGCGGACCGGTTGCGACCGGTCCGTTGAAAGGGACGATGATCACCTGCCCGCGGCACGGCTGGCAGTTCGATCTGACGACCGGGCAATCGACCAACCGGGGGGGCTTCAGCGTGAAAACCTATCCGGTCACGGTGCACAACGGCGCCGTGTATGTGGAGCTGGGGGATGGGTTCTGACGCCCCGCCGGTCGGAGGACGGGCCGTCCAACGGCGCATCGAAGTCAAGAGCCGTCGGCGGGATGAATTGATCGACCTGACGGCCCGCATCAATCGGGAAATTCAATCGTCGGGCCTCCAGGCCGGTTTGTGCCATGTCTCGGTGTTGCATACCACCGCCTCCCTGGTGATCAATGAGAACGAACCGGGACTGCTTGGCGATCTGTTAAAGACTATGGACCGGCTGGTGCCCGTCGATCCCGCCTACGCCCATCCGGACGGCAACGGCCACGCGCATATCAAGGCGACTCTTCTCGGTTCGGCGCAGACGCTGTCCATCAACGCAGGGCGGCTCCAACTGGGAACGTGGCAGTCGGTGTTGCTCGTCGAGTTCGACGGGCCGAGGGAAAGAACGATCGCGGTGAGCCTAATTCCTGTGTGAAAGACGGGGTCAAGGTTCAGGGAAAACAGTCGTGCAATCCTTGACCCTGGCGATTGCCCCTTTCCATTGTAGGGGCTCGCGTCGCCCCCTCCACCTGAGAAAGCTGGTGGAGCCTCCCCCTCACGCTCGCGTGCTCGCTGGGTAGACCCCCCCCCCGGGCATCGCGATTCGCCTCCGGCGGAAGAGGACCCCGCCTTTACTTCGAACGAATGTGAGAATTCCCATTCGATTTTCAGTACAAGGAGGCGGGGGTGAATGCGATGTTGTGCACGCAGTCCATGGTTCAAAGCGCCACGGGCTTACCCGTGGGAATCTACTCTTCCCACAAATGTAATTGGGTCCTCGGCTCCAGGTGACGCGCGTGATAACCGAGCGCGCGCAGATGGGCGGCGAATTCGTGCGGCCCGTGCAGCGTGTAGATCTGCGATGGGTTGGCCTGGCGGACATAACTGACCAGCTCGTCGAAATCGGCGTGGTCGGAAAAGGGGATCACTTCGTCCGCGCCGTACCGATAGCGCGCGTCGGCGTCCATGCCCCAGCCACTCAACATTGCGGTGCGGCGGCGGGTCAATCGCATGACGAACGGACTGCGGTTCAAATAAGGCGGCAGGAGCAGCACCTTGCCGTAGTAATTTCCTCCATCAAGGGTTTCGCACCGGTGGAAGGGAACGCCCAGCTCGCGATACCGCTCCACCACGTCATGCACCTGAGCGGCCAAGACCACGGTGTACCCCAGATCGTCCAGCAACTTGGTGATTTCGGGCCCCTTGCCCATCTGGTAGGCCAGGAGCACGGGCACCTCACGGGCTTCGATCGTTTGTTCGATGAACTGCACCAGCCTTGAGGTCAGCGCCTCCGAGTCGGGAAAGCGGTAGTGGGGTTTGCCGAACGTGCATTCCATGATCAGCACGTCGCACGGCACGATCTCGGCCGGCTCGGCGGTGCGGCTGGCCCGCAGCTTGAAGTCGCCCGTGTAGACGATCCGGCGGCCGTGACGATCGATGACGAGCTGGGAGGAACCGAGCATGTGTCCCGCGGCGCGCAGTTCAAGCCGGAGATCAAACAGCTCGAACGGTTCCCGGTACGGGTGCGGCTCCAGCGAGGCACGACTGACCTTGTGTCCGATCAGGCGCGCCGTGGCGGGAGAACAAATAATTTTTTGGTGGCGGGCGAAATGATCGCCGTGGGCATGGGAGACGAACGAGAGCGCTTTGGGACGCGTGGCATCCATCCACAACGGGTGACCGGACAACCGGAGACCGTGGTGCCATTCGAGGGGGACTGCCGTCGTCATGCCGAGCCAGCATAGCACGGGGAGGAATTTGTTGACAATTCCCTTTTCTCTGTTATCTTACAGACAGATGAGCAAGCCGCTGGAGTATCTGCGGTAACGCCGGCCAGAGGAGAGCGACGAGATGCAGAGACGGCTGATCCGGATTGAGGCGTTTGCGGGCGTGATCACAGTGTGTTGCGGATTGTGGGTGGCGGACGGCGCAGTGGCCGCGGCACCGCAATCCGTTGAGAGCATCGTCCAGCAACGGATGGATGCTGGTGCCGCCACCATGGGGTCGGCAGCCGACTCGGCGTCCCAGGAGACGCCTCAGGGGCCGACGACATCCGCTCCGTCCTCATCGGATCAGCCGGCTGAGCAACCGTCCACGCAGGTCCAGCCGGCCGCCTCTGAAGAGCCGTCGAGCCCTGCGAGTGACGCGACCGGTCAGTCCGAGGCGTCGACGCCGCCCGCTCCGACGGCTGCGGCCGCGGCACCGTCCCAGCCGGCTCCCGCCGCCCCGGTGTCTTCAACCGAGGAGTCGGCCCAACCCGCTTCTTCCGCCGCTCCGGCATCCGCGGAAGAGGCTCAGAGTCCGTCAGCGCCCGCCGCGGCTCCTGCGTCTGAAGCCGAGGCGCCGACCCAGCCGGCCTCAAGTGCTGAAGCGGCTCCGGCCGCTCCCGCGGCCCAGGTTGCCCAGTCCGAAACTCCGACGGCTCCCCCCACCTACACCGTCATGCCCGGCGACACGCTCTGGTCCATATCATCGCTGCACTTATCCGATCCGTTCAATTGGCCGAAGCTGTGGAATGTCAATCCATCAGTGACCAATCCCGATTTGATCTATCCAGGCAACATCCTGATGCTGCCGAACGGCAAGCCGGTTGAAGCCGTCCAGGCCCCGGCTCCTCCGGTGGCAGAAGCGCCGCCCGCCGAAGCGAAACCCGAAGAGACGGCAAAGGAAGAGGAGGCCCCGCCGCCTGCGCCCGAAGAACAACCGGCGGTTGCCCAGCAGCAGCCGGAGGAGCAGGAAGCTCCGGAGATCGAGTCGCCTGCGGAAGCGGCCATGACCCATGCGAAGGAACTCCTGATCCAGTCGAGCGGTTTCATTACGACGGAGTCGCTGCCGGTTACGGCCCGCGTGGTTGGCACGTTTAATAGCCGGACCATATTCAGCGACCGAGACAGCATCTATCTGAAGCCGGAATCCGGCGCCTCCCTGGAGGAGAACGGACGCTACATCATCTATCGCCGGATTCAAAAGGTAGTGCATCCCGTCACAAAACGCAAGATCGGCGAGCTGATCCAGATCCTTGGTGAGGTGGAGGTTCAGGAGGCCCGTTCTCCGGGTTCGGATGTCGCAACGGGGGTGGTGGTCAAAACGTTTGACGCGATCGAGCCCGGTGATGCCGTGATGCCGACCCGGGCGGTTGAAGCGGCCCCGACGACGCCGGTCGTTGAAGGCGCAGGGGGATCGTTGAACGGCTGGATCTTGGCCATCAAGGGCGATTTGCATATGGCCGGAGACTCCAATGTTGTCTATATCGATCGGGGAGAATCCTCGGGCGTGGTCGTTGGGGATCACTTTCGGGTCTACAGGCAGGGGGAGCAGACGCCCGCCTATGCCCCGGTTGCCAATGTCCAATTGCCGGACCGTCAGATTGGCGAGATTGAAATCCTCAGCGTGCAGAGGGAGACGGCCGCGGCGTTGTTGACGAAGGCCACGGATACGGTGGCGCTCGGCGATCGCATCGAACGCTGAACTGGTACGCGGTACGGTTTCGAGGCCCGCGGCGCCCCGGACGGTCGCGGGCCTTCTCTTTCCAGACTTTCCAACATACTGAAACCTAAGGGGTTTTGAAATTGACTTGCCGCAGGGGATTGTGCTATCGTGGGTTCGATTACCCGGCTGTGGCCGAGCAGTCCTTTTGTATTATTATAATAAGATGAGGGTGAGGCAAAGATGATAACCGGCGCGGAAATTTTTATTGAATCGCTCAAACGCGAAGGCGTCAAATCCGTCTTCGGCCTGCCGGGTGGTGTCGTGCTCAAAATTTTTGACGTGCTCCATGGTGAAAAGGAGCTGGAACTGATCCTGGTGCGGCACGAACAGGCGGCCATTCACATGGCGGAAGGGTACGCCAGGGCCACCGGCCGGGCCGGTGTGGCGCTGGTCACCTCCGGCCCCGGCGCGACGAACACCGTCACCGGGCTGGTCAATGCCTGGATGGACTCCTGCCCGATCGTCGTCATCACCGGCCAGGTCTCGACCTCCATGATCGGCAACGACGCGTTTCAGGAGGCGGACATCGTCGGAATCAGCCGCTCCTGCACCAAGTACAACTTCCTGGTCAAGGATGTCGCCGATTTGGCCCGCACGATCAAGGAGGCGTTCTACATCGCCACCACGGGACGGCCGGGTCCGGTCCTCGTCGATCTCCCCAAGGACGTCAGCATGGCGAAGACGGATTTCGTCTATCCGGAGAGTGTCTACATCCGCGGGTACAATCCGACCTACAAGGGCAACCGCTGGCAGATCAAACAGGCCGCGGAGGCCATATTGAAGGCCAAAAAGCCCATCCTCTACATCGGCGGCGGCGTCATCAATTCCAACGGGGCCGAGGAGGTCCGCGAATTGGCCGAGCTGACCCAGGTGCCGGTGACGATGACCCTGATGGGGCTGGGCGGTTTCCCCGGCACCCACCCGCTGTCGTTGGGCATGCTGGGCATGCACGGGTCGTACGCGACCAACATGGCGGTGCACCACTGTGATTTGCTCATCGCCGTCGGTTCACGGTTTGACGACAGGGTCACCGGCAAGATCGACGCCTTCGTGCCCCACGCCAAGATCATTCATATCGACATCGATCCAACGTCCATCCGCAAAAACATTCACGTCGACATTCCGATTGTCGGCGACGTGAAGCACGTCCTGCGGGACCTGAACGAATTGCTGCGCACGCGCGCCAACGGCGATCTGAAGGATCTGCGCAAGCCGTGGATCGACCAGATCGAACACTGGCGCCGGGAGCATCCCCTCGCATACGCGCCGTCCGATCGGATCATCAAACCGCAGTTCGTCATCGAGAAGGTGAGCGAATTGACCCGCGGCGACGCGGTGATCGCGACGGATGTGGGGCAGCACCAGATGTGGACCGCGCAATTCTACAAATTTATCCGGCCCCGGACGTTCCTCAATTCCGGAGGATTGGGCACGATGGGCTACGGCTTCCCGGCGGCCATCGGCGCGCAAAAGGCCTTTCCGGACCGCCTGGTAGTGGCCATCGTCGGCGACGGCAGCTTTCAGATGAACCTGCAGGAGCTGGCGACCGCGGCGGCCTATCAACTGCCGGTCAAGGTGATTATCATCAACAATCGCTACCACGGAATGGTGCGCCAGTGGCAGCAGGCCTTCTACGGCGGCCGATATTCCTGCAGCCGGCTGGATCATTCGCCCGATTACGTGAAACTGGCGGAAGCCTACGGTTTGAAGGGACTCCGGGCGTCGAGACCCGACGAGGTGGAGCCGGTGCTGCGGGAAGCGTTCGATGACCGGCAGCCGATGATTATCGACATGATCGTCGACTCGTATGAAAACTGTTACCCCATGGTGCCGGCCGGCGGCGCGATCAATGAGATGATCCTGGGTGATCCGGCGCCGGATCAGGTCCAGCCCTCCCGGGAGACGGACAAAGAGTCGGCCCTGCCGGCCTAACGGGCGCGCGCACCGGCACCCTTCTTTCAGGGCAGAAGAGACTGAGGCGCAGGCCGTTCACAACGCTCCAGGTGCAAGGCCCGAAGGCTCCGAGGAGCCAGAGCATGCTCAAGGTGTCAATGAGGACTCCGAGGGGCCGAGCTTGTACCGAGAATCGGACATGCCTCTCTTCTCCGATTCGAGGGACACGCGGCAGATGGATTTTTTCAACGGCCTGATGAAACGATGGAACACATCATCTCGCTGATGGTGGAAAACAAATTCGGGGTGCTCTCCCGCGTGGCCGGTCTGTTCAGCGGCCGCGGCTTCAACATCGACAGCCTGTCGGTTGCCCCGACGGTCGATCCGTCCGTTTCCATGATGACCATCGTGACCCACGGTGACGACCGGATCATCGAGCAGATCACGAAGCAGCTCAACAAGGTGATCGACGTGATCAAGGTGGTGGATCTGACCGAGCACCGGCATGTCGACCGGGAAACGGCCCTGATCAAGGTCCACACCCGGCCCGAGGACCGGGCCGAGGCGCTGCGGATCGCCGACATTTTCCGCGCGCGTGTGATTGATTCCTCACCGATGACCTACACGTTCGAGGTCACGGGGGACACGGAAAAAGTGGAGGCGATCATCAACCTGCTCAGACCGCTGGGTCTGAAGGAGTTGGTGCGGACGGGACGCATCGCCATCGGCCGGGAGGAGTTCCGGGCCGGCGTCCAGCAGGAAAAACGGAGAATCGAACAGGCACCTTGACTCGGAGTGGACTGCGATGAAGATCTATTATGACAAAGATGCCGACCAGGGATTGCTGTCCGGCAAGACGGTGGCCATCATCGGCTACGGCAGCCAGGGGCACGCCCATGCCAGCAATCTGAAGGACAGCGGCGTGACGGTCGTGATCGGCGCCCGCCCCGGATCGTCCTGGCAGAAGGCCGAGAAGGCCGGATTCAAGGTCATGCCGGTGGCCGACGCCGCCAAGCAGGCCGACATTGTGATGATGCTGGCGCCCGATCCGGATCAGCCCATGCTCTACGAGCAGGAGCTGGCGCCGAAACTGCGCGAGGGCCGCTACCTGGCGTTTGCGCACGGCTTCAACATCCATTTCGGCCAGATCCGTCCGCGGCCGGATCTGAACGTCTTCATGGTCGCACCCAAGGGGCCCGGCCACCTGGTGCGGTCGGAGTATCAGAAGGGAAGCGGGGTCCCATCGCTGCTGGCGATTCATCAGGATCCGTCGGGGAATACGCGCGCGGTCGGCCTGGCCTATGCGTCCGCTATCGGCGGCGGACGGGCCGGGGTCATCGAGACCAGCTTCCGCGAAGAGACGGAGACCGATCTGTTCGGCGAACAGGTGGTCCTCTGCGGCGGCCTGACGGCGCTCATTCAGGCGGGCTTTGAGACGCTGGTTGAGGCCGGCTATTCGCCCGAGATGGCCTATTTCGAGTGCCTGCACGAAGTAAAACTGATTGTCGATCTGATCTATGAGGGCGGCATCTCAAACATGCGCTACTCGATCAGCACCACCGCCAAGTACGGCGATCTGACCCGCGGACCCAGGATTGTGACACCGGAGGTTCGGGCGGAGATGAAGAAGATTCTGTCGGAGATCCAGAGCGGCCAGTTTGCCAAGGAATGGATCCTGGAGAATCGGGCCAATCGCCCTGTTTTTAATGCGCGGGCCGCACAGGGAGAGTCGCATCCGATCGAAGAGGTCGGCAAGAAGCTGCGCGACATGATGCCGTGGCTGGCCAAAGGAAAGCTGGTTGACCGCAATAAAAACTGACTCGCCCAGAAGGGTGAGTCGGGTCGGATCCGACTGGCCCGTTGTGCGGGCCGGCTGGCCGATGATCGGGGCGGCGGCGGCCGTCGGTTTGGCTGGGTGGTTCACCGGCCTGATGATCGTCACCGCGGTCGGTCTGGCCGGCGCGGCGTTCCTGGTATGGTTTTTCAGAAATCCGCGGCGGATTCCGCCGGCCGGGGAACAGTTTCTCGTCTCCCCCGCCGACGGCAAGGTGGTGGAGATCGATCCCTGCCGGGAGGAGCGGTTTCTCCGGGCGGAGATGACCCGGGTGGGGATTTTCATGAGTCCGGTGGACGTGCATGTGAACCGGATGCCGTGCGCGGGGAAGGTCGGGGCGATCCACTATTTCCCGGGGCGGTATTTGATGGCCTATCATCCGAAAGCGTCATTGGAAAATGA
>DATJYI010000117.1:0-3594 GCA_035499635.1 Nitrospiria bacterium
TCAAGATGGCCGCGGCCATCGGCTGATCGATGAGCGGTTTGCACGCCGAGGAGGCAGTCCTCGATCTTCGGCGAAAACTGAAATGGCTCATCGGATTTCGTGTTCTCGCGGTCACGGTCCTGTTGGGCAGCTCGATCCTGCTGGCGATCGGCTACGGGGTCCATTTTCCAACGGTTCCCATCTTTTACCTCCTGATCGGCATCACCTATCTGTTGACCATCCTGTACAGTCTTGCGCTTTCCCATACATCAACATTGCGACTGCAGGCGGGCTTGCAGCTGGCCTGCGACGTCATGCTGGAAACCGCTCTGGTTCTGGGGACGGGCGGGTCCGACAGCCCGTTTCACCTGCTCTATGTCATCTCCATCATCGCCGGCAGCATGCTCTTGGGATGGCGGGGCAGTCTGTGGGTCGCCACCAGCGTCTCCGGGCTGTACGGCATGGTGGTGTGGGGCGGTGTGGCGGAGTGGTTCGGCCTACCCGAGGGCGGTCCGCAGTTGTTGACGGAACGCCTCTATTTCCTCCTTTATAACATCGGCGCGTTTGTTGCCGTCGCCTTGTTGAGCAGTTCCCTGAGCAGTCGGCTGCATCATCTGGGTGCGCAACTGGCTCAACGCGAGGTGGGGTTGCAGCATCTGCAACGGTTTCACGAATACATCGTGCAAAGCGTCGGCAGCGGCCTGGTGACGACGGATCTGTCCTGGCGGTTTACCTCGATCAATCGCGCCGGATCTGAGATCATGGGTTACACGCTTGAGTCGCTTCGAGGCAAACGGTGGTGGGATGTGTTCGATTCGCCGCAGATTCAGCCTTATTATGAAGACGCATTGCGCATTGTATCCACCCAACGGTTTGACATCCACACCAGGCATCGTGACGGCAGCGACCTGTTGATCGGGTTGACGCTTTCCCTGCTCCGTGATGAGCGCGGCGACGTGAGCGGCACGCTGGGCATTTTCCAGGATCTGACCCAGGTCCAACGGCTCCAAGAAGAAATGCGGCGTAACGAACAACTGGCGGGACTGGCCGAAATGGCCGCGGGCATCGCGCACGAGATCCGGAATCCGCTGGCCTCGTTGAGCGGCGTGATGCAAGTGCTGCGCAGCGAATTGGCGCCCAAGGGCGAGCACCGCAAGTTGATGGACATCGCCCTGCGGGAGATGGACCGGCTGGACACGATCATCGCCGCGTTTTTGACGTCGACCCGGCCCGTGGAAGTCCACTTGGGCCGGTGCGATCTGGCGGCGATTCTTGAAGAGACGGTCAAGCTGCTGTACAATCACGCGGATTATCGCGCATCGATCACCATGCAACTGCATCTCGAGGAAGCACCGCTGTGGGTGTGGGCCGACGCCGACCAACTGCGTCAGGTGATGTGGAATTTGTTGTTAAATGCGGTGCAGGCCATGCCGGCCGGTGGAGTGCTGACCGTGCAGACGTCGCGGCATCAATCCGGGGGCGGGGTCGAGGTGAAAATCCAGGATACGGGAAAGGGCATCAAGCCGGAGCATCTTCGGCAGATTTTCACCCCCTTTTTCACCACGCGGCACGGTGGATCCGGGTTGGGGCTGTCGATCGTGCACCGCATCGTTGAAGCGCACCACGGGCGCATTCTGGTGGAAAGCCGGGAAGGCCAGGGAACACGGGTGACGCTGTCGCTGCCAGTCCACGTCCAGTCTGAGGCCGCGGTGGCCAAATGAAAAAGCTGCTGATCGTCGATGATGAAAAGAGCATGAGGGAGTTTCTGGCGATCGTGCTGCGCAAGGAGGGGTATTACGTGACCGCGGTTGCGGATGGCGAATCAGCGATCCGTTTGCTGGAACAGGACATCTTCGATCTGGTCATGACCGACATGAAAATGCCTGGCATGGACGGTCTGGCCCTGTTGCGCGCCGTCAAGCAGATTTCCCCGCGTACGATCGTGCTGATGATTACGGCCTTTGCGTCGACCGAAAACGCGGTGGAGGCCATGCGGGCCGGGGCCTATGATTATCTAACCAAACCGTTCCAGATCGATGAGGTCAAGTTGCTGATCAACAAGGCGCTCGATCACCGCAGCCTGGAAGAAGAGAATCACCGGCTCAAACAACAGTTCCACCAGCTGGAAGGGTTCGAGCAGCTGATCGGCCGCAGCGCCGTCATGCAGCGCGTACTGGACTTGATTGACAAGGTGGCCGACAGCAACAGCAATGTGCTGATCTTCGGCGAAAGCGGGACGGGCAAGGAGCTGGTGGCCCGCGCCCTGCACTTGCGGAGCCGCCGCAGGGAGAAGCCCTTTGTCACCATCAACTGCAGTGCGTTGCCGGAGCCGTTGCTGGAGAGCGAGTTGTTCGGCCACATGAAGGGATCGTTCACCGGCGCGGTCTCAAACAAGGAGGGGCTGTTTGAAGTGGCCCACGAGGGGACGATTTTCCTGGACGAAATCGGCGACACGCCGGCGGCGATCCAAGTCAAGCTTCTGCGGGTGTTGCAGGAAAAGGAATTCCGGCGGATCGGCGGGACCAAGGACATCCGCGTCGATGTCCGTGTCATCGCGGCCACCAACAAGGATTTGGAAAAAGCCATCGCGGAAGGGAGGTTCCGGGAGGATCTGTACTACCGCCTGGACGTCATTCCGATCCATTTGCCTCCCCTCAGAGACCGCCGTGAAGACATCCCCATGCTCGTGGAGCACTTTCTGAGCAAGTACGGACGGAAGGGGGCGATGCCGGTCACGGGACTGGCCCCTGGCGCGTTGCGGGTGTTGTCCGCGCACGAATGGCGCGGCAACGTCCGTGAGCTCGAACATCTGGTCGAACGTGCGGTCACTTTGGCGACCGGTCCGCAGCTGACCCCCGACCTGTTGTCAGCCTGCATGCAGCGGCCCGACGTCTCGACCGCCTCCGTCATCACCGAGCAGTTGCCACCGGACGGCCTTGACTTGGAATCAGTGGTTGGTCAGCTTGAGCGCAAGTTGCTGCTGCAGGCGCTGGATCGGGCCGGCGGGGTGAAAAAAAAGGCGGCCAATTTGCTGGGACTCAATTTCCGTTCGTTTCGTTACCGGTTGGAGAAATATGGCATCAAGCGGGGGCGGGACGACGGCGAGGAGGAGGAGACCTCCTCCAATGGTGCGAGCGGAGGGGAGCGGAACCCCTGAAATGAGCAGGAGGGCGTCCTTCGCCGTGTCCGCGCCGGCGAAAGTGAATCTCGTGTTGCGGGTCGGGCCGAAGGGGGCCGACGGGTACCACGCCATCTTTTCCATCGTGCAGCAGGTCTCGCTGTGTGATCGGCTGCACGTGGGCGCGCGGCGGCGCGGTCTGATGCTGACCGTCCGAGGCCGTGAAGTTCCGTCGGGCCGGGAGAATCTGGTGATCCGGGCGGCCGATCGGCTGCAACGTGCCGCCGGGGTGTCCGCGGGCGCGGACATCTGGCTCGATAAACGCATCCCCATGGGTGCGGGGCTGGGCGGGGGGAGCAGCGATGCGGCCGCCGTGGTGCTGGCGCTCAACCGCCTGTGGAGGTTGGGGTGGTCCAGACAGCGGCTCGCCGGGACAGTGGTTTCACTGGGCAGCGACATCGCCCTGTTCTTTGCCTCGCCCCTCTCCGTGGTGGAAG